>NZ_JBLODY010000095.1:0-12785 GCF_047785625.1 Solidesulfovibrio sp. C21 | reverse complement strand
GGGGGGAACCCTTGTCTTACGAAAGGGTTCCCCCCGGACCCCCCTCCTAAAGACTTTTGATAGTTGTGCTATGTTGTTCGTACCGTAGCTAACAAGTTAAAAAATTTAGGAAAGGGAGAGCGCGAGAGGGGAGAACCCTTTTTAAAGGGTTTCCCCTCTCGCACCCTCTTCTCTCTCCTAAAGGGTCTCATCAATGGCGACATTTTCGCAGTGGCTGACCGCCGCGCGGCCGCAGACCTTGCCGGCGGCCCTGGCGCCGGTTGCGGCCGGAACGGGCGCGGCGGCGGCCTTGGACGGGGCGCATGCCTTTCGGGCGCTTCTGGCTTTGGTTGTGGCTTTGGCGTTGCAGGTCGGGGTGAACTACGCCAACGACTATTCCGACGGGATTCGCGGCACCGATGACGACCGTATCGGGCCGTTTCGTCTGACCGGCTCCAAGGCGGCGAGTCCCGGGGCGGTGTTGGCCGCGACCTGCCTGTCCTTTGCCGTGGCTCTGGCGGCCGGCGTCTGGCTTTTGGCGCTGTGCGGCCATTGGTGGCTGCTTGTCGTCGGGGCGGCCTGCATCCCGGCGGCCTGGTTCTACACCGGCGGGAAGCGGCCCTACGGCTATCGCGGCTATGGCGAGGTGTTCGTCTTTATTTTTTTCGGGCTCGTGGCGGTCCTTGGCACGACCTACACCCAGGCGGACCGTATTTCGTTTGTGGCGTTGTGGGCGGCCATCGGCATCGGCGCGTTGGCCTGCGCGCTTCTGGTCACCAACAATCTGCGCGATATCGAAAGCGACGCCAACAGCGGGAAATACACCCTGACCGTTCGCCTGGGCGACGGCAAAAGCCGGGCATTTTACCTGACGCTTGTGGGTATGGCCTTGCTCATGGTGGTGTTCATGTTGCCGCGGCATCCCTGGGCCTGGCTGGTCTTTTGCACGCTGCCGCTGCTCGTGCGCCCGGTGCGCGCGGTGCTTTCCGGCGCGGCGGGCAGCGAGTTGTTGCCGGTCCTGCGCGATACCGGGAAAATCGAGCTGCTCTACGGCCTGCTTCTCGGCTTGTCGCTTTCCCTCTAAGACCGCCTCTGCCTGGCCCGGGAATTGCTTTTACCAAAGGCAGTGACGGAAAACCGGCGCCCGCGCCGTACTGACGGGGACCCATGGCCAAGCCTTTTCGTTTCAATCTCGAACGCATCCTGGACATCCGCACCCAGTTCGAGGAGCGGGCCAGGATGGAGCTTGGCAAGGCCATTGCCGCCCATCAGGCGGGGGAGCGCGAGGTGAACCGGCTCATAAACGAGCTGGCGGCCCGCGAAGCCTCCATGGCCCAAAAGCAAAATCCGTCGGCCGGAGATTTCTGGCTGTGGCAGGCCTACCGCAAGCGCCTCATGGCCGATATCGCCCAGGCCCGGGCGCGACTGGCCGAGTTGGCCGAAGCCAAGGAGCAGGCCCGCCAAAAAGCTGTCGAATGCTCCAAGGACCGCAAGCTGCTGGACAAACTCAAATCGAATAAGGCCATACGCCATGCCATCGAAGAAAATCTCGCCGAGCAAAAAGAAAACGACGAAATGGCTTCGGTTCGCTACCAGCCGCCGACGGTCTGACGCGCCGTCCCGCCTACTGCTTTTTTGCGAGCGCATAAGCGGTCGCATCGCGCCCCGGGCCACCAAGGTGCTGAGCGTTTTCCTCATGATCGCGGCGGTCAAGCTCGGCGTGCTGGTCTTCATGGGCCTCGACCTGATGCTGCCCGATCCGCCGGTCCGCGTCGCCAGCGTGGCCGCGCCGTCCGTGGGCGCCTCGGCCGTGCGCCTGGCCCTGCCCGGACCGGGAGTCGCCCTGGCCCAGCAGGCCCCAGCAGCCCAGCCGGCCGCCGCGCCGGCCAAACCCGCCGCCACAACCCCTGACGCCCAGGCGCTGCTCAAGCGCCAGGACGAACTGGACCAGCGCGAACAGGCGCTCAACCAGTTGCAGGCCAACCTCAACGACCGGGTGGCCAAGCTCAAGGAAATGGAAAGCAATATCAAAAAGATGTTGCAGGAGGCCAAGGGCGTCAAAGACCAGAAGCTCAAGCACCTCATCGACGTCTATTCCAACATGAACGCCAAGCAGGCGGCCAAGGTGCTGGAGACCCTGGACAACAACATCGCAGTCAGAATTTTGGCGGGCATGCGCGGGCGACAGGCCGGCGACATCCTCAACAACATGGAAGCCAAGAAGGCGGCCAGCCTGACGGAAATGCTGACCCGGCTGCAACTGCCCCCGAGCGACAACGCATCGTAAAGGAGCCAGAAGCCGGGGGGAAACTTTTCTGAAGAAAAGTTTTCCCCCGGACCCCTCTTCAAAAGACTTTTATAATAGCAGAATGTTATCTATAACCATTTGTAGAGATATAAAATTTAGGAAGGGGAGAGCGCGAGAGGGGAGAACCCTTTTTAAAGGGTTTCCCCTCTCGCACCCTCTTCCTCATAATGATTCATTATGACGCGGGTACGGTTGACGGTCGCCTACGACGGCAGGCAATTCGCCGGCTGGCAGTTGCAGGCTCCGGGCATGGGGCGCACGGTCCAGGGCTGTCTCGAGGAGGCGCTGGCGCGGTTGTGCGGCGGCGCGGTGCGGGTGCACGGGGCCGGGCGCACCGATGCCGGGGTGCATGCCGTGGCCCAGGTGGCCCATGTCGACGTGCCGGAGGCGCGGGCCGGGTTGCCGTGGCAACGGGCGCTCAACGCGTTGCTGCCGGACGACGTCTCGGTGGTGGATGCGAGCGTGGTCCCGCCGGATTTCCATGCCCGGTTCAGCGCCTCGGGCAAAATCTACCAGTATACGCTCTGGACCCGGCCGGGTTCGATTCTGCCCTGGCGGCGGCCGTACGTCTGGGATGTGGGCCGCTTTTCCCCCCTCGATGTCGCGGCCATGGACGCCTGTGCCGCGCTTTTCGCCGGCTACCACGACTTTGCCGCCTTTCAGAACGCCGGGTCCTCGGTCAAGACCACAACCCGGCTGGTGCACGGCGTCAGCCGGCTGCCGCGGACGAATCCCGACGAGATGGTCTGGCGGTTTCACGCCGAAGGATTTCTCAAGCAGATGGTGCGCAACCTCATGGGCGCGCTGGTGGCGGTGGGAAGCGGTAAAGTTTCGCCCGAGGACATCCGATCCGTATTGACGTTAGGGCAGAGAAGGCTTGCGCCACGCACGGCGCCGGCCGGCGGGCTTTGCCTGATCGCCGTGGAGTACGGAAACGATGGCCGGGAGCATAAGCGACATCTTCTTCGCCAGCCTGGGGCTGACCAGGACTGAGACGGGGCTTCGCACGGCCGCCACGGCCGCGTCCCGAAGCTTGGCCATGTCCCTGTCCGACCGGTCGTCCGGCCGGGAAGCCGTCGATACGCTGACGGCCGGCCTGTCCGACCGCCTGTCCCGCTTTTCCAGGGCCCTGGCGCGCTTTTCCTGGCCGTCCGACGCCTCACCGCTTTTTCGCGCCCGGCTCGTGGTCCGCGACAACGGCCTCGACGGGGCCGTTGCCGCGAGCACGGCGGATTCCGGCACGGCCGTCAATCCCTTCAAGTATTTCACCACCGGCAAAAGCGCCATCGCCGCCTCGGGCGTGGACGCCGGGGATTACGCCATCACCGTTTCCCAGGGCGCGGTCTCCCGCACGGCGGACGTTGCCGTGGGCGAACACGACACCTGGGGCGCCGTGCTCGGCAAGGTCGCCTCGGCCATAAACGGCATCGACAACCTGAGCGTGCGGGCCGGCGTGACCCGCCAGCAGAAGTCCTTCACCCTGGACCCGTCCCTTGCCGCCACGGGAACGCTTATGGCCGTGTCCGTCAATCCGCTGCGTCGCGACCAGGACGTGACCCTGGAAGACGCCAGCGGCGACCTGCTGGACCAGCTCGGCCTGCGGGCCGCCTCCACGGTCGTTTCCCCGGCTGACGTCGCCGTGGACATGGTCGGCGTGAACAAACTGGCCCAGCCCACCTTCATTAACTCCAAGGCCTATGATCCGGGCGCGGCCACGACCCTCGCCGTGGGATTGCATACCTTTTCCCTGGCCACGGGCACCGGCGATCAGCCCACGTCCTACGTGTCCACGGCCTTCGATCCCGATGCCGCAACGACCCTGGCTCCGGGAACCTACACCTTTGGCGTCAGTATCGGCGACCAGTCGCGCCAGTTTTCCGTGACCGTCAAATCCGGCTGGACCTGGGGCGAGGTGCTCAGTGCCGTGTCCGGGCAGGTCAACGCCGAACCGGTCATGGTTTGGGCGGCGGACGGGCAAAGCACCGAGCTGGTGTCCGCGCCGAGCTTCACCCTGCCGGGCGTGACCGCCTCGAGCGAGACCGTGCCCGTGCCGGCGGCGGCGGGCGGGACGTTCTCCGGCCGGGTGCTGACCATCGCCACGGACAGCGGCTACGAGGGCGAGGCGCTCACCCTGACCGACGGCTCCGGGGGCATTCTTTCCGCCCTGGGCCTGACCACGCCGCTGCGCGGCCAGGTCGTGTCCGTTCCCGTGGCCTCGGGCGACACCTGGAGAGACGTGGTCAGGCGGATGGCCAGCGTCGTGCGTCTGGCGACGACCAGGGTTTCGGCGCAAACACGGGAACAGACGGTTCCGGCCACGAACGTGCCGGGCAAGGCGCTTTCCATGAAGGGCGTGGCGGCCGATCTGGTGCTATTAAACCGCAAGCTCGGGGAAACGCTGGCCCTGACCGACGGCGCGTCGAAGGTGCTCGAAACGCTCGGCATGGGGGCAAGTCTGCCCGGCCAGGATGGGGAAATCACGGTCAACGGCCAGACCATGGCCTCGGAGAATAACGCCTACGCCCTGCAACAAGGGCGCGTGCGCCTGGACGCCCTGGACGAGACCGGAAACGACCTGCCGCTCGTCGTCACGCGCTCCATGGAGCGCCTGGAATCGCGGCTCGGGGACGTGGTCGACGCCTACAACGACCTGCGCAAATATCTTGCCGCCAACAGCGGTTTTCTGGACGCCGCGCTGGCTCCCGGACTCGGCCGGCCCGTTGCCGACAACTGGTCCGGGCTTTCCTCACTGGGCTTTTCCAAGACCGGCAAGAACGATCTGCTCTGGATCGCCTCGGACACGTTCTGGCACGGGGTCTATACCGACGCGGACCGGGCCGGGGCCACGCTGGCCACGTCGCCGAACTCCCTCGTGCCGGGCTGGAAGGCCGCCGTGGCCTCCATCATGGCGTCCGGCGTCTCCGGCTACGTCCTGCCCGAAACCGAGCACCTGACCCGGGTGGCCGCCCGCCGCACCGCCGCCGACCTGGAACGCACGAATTGGCTGGTGGATCTACGCGGGTAGGATAAGAGAGGAAAGAAGATGCGAGAGGGGGACCCTTTTTGAAAAAAGGGTCCCCCTCTCGCGCTCTCCCCTCCCAAAAACTTTCAACTGCTTCACACGACACAGGTCGTCGGCCAGATCGTGTCGTCGGCGCTCCAGGCTCCTCTGGGCTTCTTGCTCCTCGGTCGGTACGGCGATGGGACGCAGCATCCCCTTGGCGGCGTAATCGGCCAGTTTGACGCAATCGAGCCGATCTGTTTTCGCCCCCCAGCGCCTTTTGGACAACCACGCGCAATCGCTGACGCCCTTGACCCAAATCGTTTCCTGCCGTAACCGCAAGGCGCGGCGTGGACCACCCGGCAATCCGCTTCCCGCCGCAAAATGAGGAGCGCATGACCGACACGCCTGAAAAAGACGCCATCGACAATACCCCCGCCACGACCGGCGACGCCGCCGCGCCCGCCGAAACCGCTCCGGGCACGCCCGATGCCGGAGTCTCGGGCGGCAACCCGCCGCCGCCCCCGGCCGATCCCCCCGCCCCTGTCGGCGACGCCGCCTCCCCGCCGGCAACCACGCCGCCGCCTTCGGCCGGGAAGCATGGGGATATGAAAGAAGCGCCGCTTCTCGAACACCTGGTCGAATTGCGCACGCGCCTGGTGCGTTGCCTGATCGCCGTGGGCGTCGGCTTCGCCGCCTGCTACGCCTTTGCCGAAAAGCTGCTCGAAATCCTGCTGCTGCCGCTCATGAACGTCATGCCCGGCGGCAGCAAGCTTATCGCCACCAGCCTGCCGGAAACCTTTTTCACCGTCATGAAGCTGGCGCTGGTGGCCGGCATGTTCGTGGCCAGCCCGTACATCTTCTATCAGCTCTGGAAATTCGTCGCCCCGGGGCTCTACAAGGAAGAACGCAAGATCATCATCCCCGTGGCCGTGGCCACGGCCGTGTTCTTCGTCGGCGGCGCGCTTTTCGGCTATTTCATCGTGTTTCCGTTTGGGTTCAAGTTCTTCGTGGACTACGCCTCGGACTACATCACGGTCATGCCGACCATCAGCGCCTACTTTTCGCTGGCCGTAACCCTTCTTTTCGCCTTCGGCATCATCTTCGAGCTGCCGGTCTTCATCTTCTTCCTGACCAGCCTCGGGCTCGTCACCACCAAGACGCTGCGCAAGTTCCGCCGCTGGGCCATCCTTTTGAGCTTCATCGTGGCCGCCATCCTCACCCCGACCCCGGACGCCGTGAACCAGCTGCTCATGGCCGGCCCCATGGTCGTCCTCTACGAGCTGGGCATCTGGGTGTCCTGGTTTGTGGACAAGCCGCGCAAGGAGGAAAAGGCGCGCAAGCAGGCCGCGGCAGCCGAGGCCGCGCAGTCCGATGCCGCGAAGACCGCCCAAGCCGACGGCGCGGACGCCAAGGCCAAAACGACCGAGGCAAAGGCCGCGACCGAGGGAAAAGCGGATCAGGCCGCTGCGGAAACGATGCCGAAAACCGACGGCCCTGACGATGGCTCCCAGGCCGGATAACAGCCCGCATTCACAGCCAGAAAGGGGGACTCACCGACAAGTTGCCGGCGTCCCCCTTGACTTCGGCTCCAAGACACGGCATAGGTAGGCTACAAGCAACGGTTGTCGCCTTCCGGCAGATGCAGACCGGAATTGCCGTTGCTGCCTGAAAAACCATCCGCATCGGGCAGCCCCAACGGCGACCGCGTCCCACCCGCGACCAACCACGTCCTTGTCGCAACGACCGCATCATTATGCATCACGTCGTTGCTCCGCTCCGCGCCGGCTGTCGGCTCCGGGGCGAATCCTCTCGCTACGCGAGCCACTCCACCACGCGGACGAACCGAGACGGCCTGCCCTGTCAGGCCCATAGGCCCTCCCCCTCTCAAGGCGTCCCGCCACACGCGGACGCCGGTGCGCACGGCCTCCTCGGCGTCTCGAAGCCATGGAGCGACGATGCGACATATTTATTTTACCATACTCACCCTGGCCCTGGCCGCGACGCTGCTCGCCCAACCAGGCTGCGCCAGGACCCGCGACGCCAAGCAAAGCGCCCCGCAGTCATCCCAGGCCCCAAAGGCAGCCAAAGCACCTCCCTCCCTCGCCCTGGGCCGAATCGTCGATCCCGGCTCCCTGTTTATCGCAATATCCTCCACCCCCACCAAGACCCTGCGCGTCAAAGCCATGGCCTACACGGCCTGTTCGGTGGGGAAAAAGAAGTCCAAGCGCAAGGCCCGCGCAGCGCGCGGCGCCTGGGGCGACACCCTCACTCCCGGCGTCAAGGCCGTGGCCGTCTCGCCCGACCTGCTGGAAATGGGCCTCGATCACGGCGACGTCATCACCATCGAAGGACTGCCCGGCCAGTACAAGGTGCTCGACGTCATGCACAACCGCCACGACAAAAGCATCGATATCTTCTACGGCGACGACCAGTGCGGCGCCATCCAATGGGGCCGCCGCAGCCTGACCATCAGTTGGCAGGAAGATTAGGGCGCGGGAAGAAATGCGAGAGGGGAACCCTT
The DNA here is from genome assembly GCF_047785625.1 of Solidesulfovibrio sp. C21. NCBI lineage: Bacteria > Pseudomonadati > Thermodesulfobacteriota > Desulfovibrionia > Desulfovibrionales > Desulfovibrionaceae > Solidesulfovibrio > Solidesulfovibrio sp. C21. The sequence continues at coordinate 4,973 of NZ_JBLODY010000095.1, read as the reverse complement.
TTTGAAAAAAAGGGTTCCCCTCTCGCGTTCTCCCCTCCCAAAGACGTCTAACGGTTACGGATGTGGTCACGATAACAATCTGTAACCGTTAGACGTCTTTCCTATGTGGCCCGAAGTCAAGCCGGCTGACGCAGTCTAACCGCCCGTTTCCTCTTCGCGCCCGAAGCGCCATGTATCGATTCGGTCGTTTTCGGATTCTCGCCATTTGGGAGGCGCCGCCATGCGGCCAAATACCATGTTGGCCTCGCCCCTCAAACTGGCTGATAGTGCCAGCAAACGTGCTCGTGGACACAAACGAGGCGAGGAGGCCAACATGGTATTTGGAAAGGGGGCCCGGGGGGAAACCACTCTTCAGAAAGGTTTCCCCCCGGTATCCTCCTTCCCTCCCGGCTTGTGCGTGACGAAGACGACGGAGTTGTAGCGCAGGAAGCCGGCTTTTTCGCCGGCCTTGTAGGCGGCTTCGTAGAGGGCGTGGGTGTCGCCTTCGATGATCCCCGGCATCTCGGAGGGCTTGTAGAAGGCCACGTGCACCGCGATGTCGGTGGGCTGGCCGCGTCTGTTGAGCAGCTGCGGCAGATCGTCGCCGTAGTCCGTTATCACCAGCGAGCCGCCGTGGCGCACGGGATCGCCGTGATGCACGGGAGGCAGCAAGTCGTGTCGCGTACCGTTTTCGAAGCGGACACGGGGCGTCGTGCAATGGCCTTCGTTGACGGGAACGGTAAAGACGTGCCGTCCGCCCGGGGCCAGCACGCGCCAGACTTCGTCGAAGGCGCGCCAGGGATCGGTTACGTGTTCGAAGATGTCCTGGGTGACGACCAGGTCGAAGGACGCATCGGGAAAGCTCAGGTGTTCCAGGTCTTCGCAGCGCAGCCCCGCCTGGGTGCAGGAGCCGGGCCGGGTTAGTTCGGGCACGTATTCCGAGCAGACGTAGTGCGGCAGGCAACGCAGGCGTTCGTGCAGGGGACCGGCGGCCTGGGCCTCGAACACGCGCCAGTCCCGCATGGCGTCAAGGGCTTCGGGCAGGAGCCTGGCCTTCGGACCGGCGGAGAGCCGCGCCAGCACCCGGACCAGATCGCGGGTGCGCCGGCTGGACCGGCACGAGGAGCAGCGCGTCTCGCGCAGGCTGTGCCCGGGTTTTATCGGCGCGAAAACGGCTTTCTGGCCGCACACGCAGCACATCCCGTCGTCCTCGAACACGTCCCAGCCCCGGCACTTGGCTTCCTTGTCCATCTTGCCACCTTTCCTTCCGGCTTTTGCCGTGTCTGCCGCACCGCCGCTTCATCCCTCACCCCCTTTAAAGGGGGTCCGGGGGGAATTATTCCCCCCGGTAGGGAGGGTTCGGGAGGGGCGACGCCCCTCCCGATTCTCCACTAAATCGCCGCGTCGATGAGCATGTTGTCGCGGTGCACGGCCTCGGTGTAGGAGGCCTCGCCGAGCACCTGCTCCAGGCGCGAGCTTTTGAGCCCCATAATCTTGCGCAGGTCGGCCGCGCCGTAATTGGTGAGCCCGACGCCGATGGATTCGCCGTCGACGCTGGTGATGCGCACCATGGACCCCACGGTGAAGTCGCCGGCCACGTCCACGATGCCGGCCGGCAGCAGGCTTTTGCCTTTGTCGCGAAGCGCCCCGACCGCGCCGTCGTCCACGATGAGGATGCCCTGGGGCTCGTGGTGGTAGGCCAGCCAGAACTTGCGCCTGGGAATGGGCTTGCACCCGGCCGGCACGTAGGTGCCGTTTTTTTCACCGGCAAAGGCCCTGGTGAGGGCATCAGGTTCGCGCCCGGCCAGGATCATGGTCGGCACGCCGAGCTGGGCCACGCGGCGGGCGGCGAGCAGTTTGGAATGCATGCCCCCGGTGCCGAGCGCGGTCTTGGTGCCGCACAGGGCGTCCAGGTCGAGTCCGGCGATGTCCTCGATGACGGACATGGGCCTGGCCTCGGGGTGGTCGTCGGGGTTTTGGGCGTACACGCCCCGGGCCGAGGTCAGGTTGACGAAAAGCTCCGCGCCGATGGTGCCGACGAGCAGGCCGCCCAGGCAGTCGTTGTCGCCGTAGACCAGCTCCGAGATGGCCACCGGGTCGTTTTCATTGACCACGGGCACGGCCCCGAGGTCGAACAGCGTGGCCAGCGTGTTGCGCAGGTTGAGGTAGCGTTCGCGGTTGTCCAGATCCTCGCGGGTCAGGAGTACCTGGGCGGCGATGCGGCCATGGAGGGAGAACTCCTGGTCGTAGGCATGCATGAGCCGGCTTTGGCCGATGGCCGAGGCGGCCTGCCGGTGGGGCAGGGAGGCGGGGTCGTAGTGTTGGCCGAGGACCTCGCGGCCGGCGGCCACGGCGCCGCTGGAGACCAGCAGCACCTTGCGGCCGGCATTGGCCAGGGCGGCGATCTGGGCGGCCAGGGAGGCCACCACGGCCGCGTCCAGGCCGCCGCCGGGCCGGGCCAGCACCGCGCTGCCCACCTTGATGACAATCCGCCGGGCCTGGGACAGCACGTGCCGGCGGCTTTCGTTCCAGTCGCAGTGGGCCATAGGGGGCCCTCCTTGTAAGGCGTTTGTGCGGGGAGCCGGGGTCAGGCCGTCTTGTCGGCGATCCCTCCCCGGGGTTCCTCCGGGGAAGGGGACCCGGCCGGGGATTCCGGCGCGCTTATGGCGCCGTGACGGCCGGCAAAGGAGGCGTCGGCCGCTGCCGCGTCCCGCGTCGCCGCTTCCCGCGCGCCCGCGGCCCAGGATGTATACTCCGGGATGACGGGCAAAACGGGGAGTGACAGGTCGGGATCTGCGGCCATGGCTGGCGGCTCCGGATCGTAGTGACGTTTCAAAGGATCATACGATTTCGGTTTCCGGGTGGCAAGACGGCGCAACGTGCGCTTTTCAAACGCGCGACACGCTGTTATTGCCTTCCCCGGGAGGGAATTGTCGTGCGTATCAAGATGTTGGAGTTGCTTTCAGGTGCGGAGCAGGCCACGGGGACGGCCGTGGTCATTGACGTTTTCCGCGCCTGTTCCGTGGCCTGCTATGCTTTTGCCGCCGGAGCCGAACGGATGTTGCCCGTGGATACGGTGGAGGACGCCCGGGCCTTGCGTGTCGCCCATCCGGACTATCTGCTCGCCGGCGAGCGCAACTGCCTCAAGCTCGAGGGCTTCGATTTCGGCAACTCCCCAAGCGAGGTCAAGGATGCGCCCCTGGCCGGCAAGACACTGGTCCACGCCACTTCCGCCGGCACCCGGGGACTTTTCGCGGCCATGGGCAATGCCGATCGCGTCCTGACCTGCTCGTTTCCCAACATCAGCGCCACGGCTCAGGCCATTTTGGAAGCCGACCCCGAAGTCGTCTCCATCGTGGCCATGGGCAAGGCCGGCATGACCCACGCCCCCGAGGACAAGCTGTGCGCCATGTACCTGGCCAACCTGCTCCAGGGCGTGCCCAACGCCTTCGCCGCCATCCCCAAATTTTTGCGCACCGCGCCGAGCGCGGCCATCTTTTTCGGTGAAACGGCCATTGTGCCCGAGGAGGATTTCGGCCTGTGCCTCGCCCTCGACGCCTTCGACTTCTACCTGGAAGCCGTGCGTCTTTCGGGTGGGCACCCGGCCCTGACCCGGCGCTATCCCGAGCATCCCGTCACACCGGCCGACGTGCCGGCGGCCTGATCCGCCGCCGGTCGCAGCAAGCAGTACCCAACCGGCGAAACAGCCGGGCGTCGCGTCCCAGGAGGCGGGAGCATGCAAGGCAAGGCCACAATGGACTCGCGGGAAGACTTTTACTTCGCCGTTTCTCCCCTGATGATCTTTCCGAAGACCTTGGGGCGGTTTCGCGTCTACATCAAGCAGGCCGGCAACTACGTCCTGTACGCGGCGGAAAACGAGCAGTTCACCTCGCGCCATCGCCAGAAGCTCCACGACGCGGGGGTCGCGGAAGTCTATGTCCGGGCCGAGCAGAAGCCCGATTTCGATCGCTATATCGAGAAGCACCTGCCGCAGATCCTGGCCGATTCCATCATTCCCGTGGAGGAGCGGGCCAAGGTCCTCTACACGGCGGCCGACGCCGTGGTGCGCGAGGTTTTCGAGACGCGCCTGCCCAAGGGGATCGGCAAGCGGGAATACTCCCGGATCGCCAACCTCGTTGAAAAGAGCCTGAAATTTCTCGCCATCGACGAGTCGCTCAAGCGCATCGCCGACCTGGCCTCCCACGACTACACCGTGCATACCCACAACGTGCAGGTGTTCGTTTTTTCCACCGCCATCCTGCAAAGCATGAAGGTCGATGAGTATACCCTGGTTCAGGCCGGCATCGGGGCGCTTTTGCACGATATCGGCAAGACGCGCATTCCCGTGGAAATCCTGTCCAAGCCCGGGCCGCTGACCCCCGAGGAACGGGCCGTCATCAATACCCATCCGGCCAAGGGGCTGGCCCTGTGCCAGGACGTGCCGCTGACCCAGACCGCCGCCCACTGCATCCTCATGCACCACGAGCGCATGGACGGCTCGGGCTACCCCGGCGGCCTGCCCGGCGAACTGATCCCTCCCCATGTGCGGGCCCTGGCCGTGGCCGACGTCTACGACGCCCTGACCACCAAGCGCCCCTATGCCGACGCCATGCAGCCGTTTCAGGCCCTGCGCCTGATGCGCGACGAGATGAGCGACGCCTTCGATCTGGACGTGTTCAAGCGCCTGATCGTGATCCTGAGCGGCGCCAACATGGTTTAAAGGAGTTCCCATGGCTTTTTCCCGTATCAACTTCGCGCCGACCGAGGCCAAGGTGACCTGCCCGCACTGCGGCAAACACCTGACCTACGAACGCACCTGCCTGCGCATCATGCTGACCTGCCACGCCTGCGGCCAGGAGTTCGACCCGGCCGGCCTCGTGGACCAGCTCGACGACGACTTCGACGAAGTGTACGCCAACGTCCCCCTGGATAGGATGTAAGGGGAGCGGGGAGCATGGAACCGGGGGCGGGAACCTTTTTTTGCAAAAAAAGGT
>NZ_JBLODY010000094.1:0-14028 GCF_047785625.1 Solidesulfovibrio sp. C21 | reverse complement strand
GCCGGAGGCACCCCCCTCCAAAGTCTCCGCGCCGCTTTGGACGGCCCACATGCCGGCGTAGACCCCGCCGGCGGCAAGGAGCGCCTCATGGTCGCCGCGCTCGACCACGTACCCGTCCACCACGACCAAAATCTGCGAACACTGGCGCACGGTGGACAGGCGGTGGGCCACGGCCAGGGTGAGACGGCCCTGGCGAAAGGCGTACAGATTCTGCTGGATAATGGCCTCGGTGCGGGTGTCCACGGCCGAGGTGGCCTCGTCGAGGATCAGGATGGCCGGATCGCGCAGGATGGCCCGGGCCAGTGATACCCGCTGGCGCTCGCCGCCGGAGAGCTTGAGCCCCCGTTCGCCGATGACCGTGTCGTAGCCGGCCGGGAGCTTCATGATGAAGTCGTCGGCTCCGGCCACGGCCGCGGCATGGCGCACGGCGGCCATGTCCGCCTCCGGGCGGCCGAGCAGGATGTTTTCGGCCACGGTGCCGTGAAACAAAAAGGCGTCCTGGGACACGTAACCGAGGTGGCCGCGATAGCTTTTGAGCATGTAGGCGGCAAGCGATGCGCCATCGACGGTGATGGCCCCGCCGGTCGGCTCGAAATAGCGCAGGAGCAGTTTGACCAGAGTGGACTTGCCGGCCCCGGTCGGGCCGACCACACCCAGCACCTGGCCCTTTGCCAGGCTGAAGCTGATGCCGTTTATGACCTGTCCGCGCGACGGGTAGGCGAAGCGCACATCCCTAAATTCCAGATGGCTGGGCTTCCCTCTCAAGGCTACGGCCCCGGGCGCATCGGCCACGCGGGGGCGCACGGCGAACAACTCGCTGACGCGCGAAGCGGCGGCCTCGGCCCGTTGAATCTGGTTGATGAGCATGCCGAAGACGAAAAGCGGCAGCACCAGCCGGGCGGCAAAGAGCACGAAGGTGGTGTAGTCGCCGACCGTCGGGCCGTGTCCGGCCGCCACCAGATAGCCGCCGCCGGCGAAGACCGCGCCGAAGGACAGTCCGGCCACGGCATAAATGGCCGGCAGAAACCGGGCTCGCTCACCCTCGGCGGCGATGGCCTCGTCGCGGTAGCTGGCCGAACGCGCGGACACGGCCTTGTAAAGCCTGTCCTCGGCCGTGTAGGCCTGGATGACCCCCATGCCGCTGATGTTGTTTTCGAGAATGCCGGCAATGGCCCCGACGGCCCGGCGCGTTTGCCGATAGCGGGGCTGGACCCGGGTCACGAAGCGGCGCACGGCGAAGATGGCCAGGGGCAGGGGAACGAAAAGGAGCAGGGCCAACCGCCATTCCAGGAAAAACAGGTAGCCGTAGATGCCGCAGAAAGTGACGACCAGCCGGATGATCGAGGTCGTGGAGTCGGTGAGGAAACTTTCCAGGGCATCCACGTCGGCCACGATCACGGACATGATGTCGCCGGTTTGGCGGTCCTCGAAAAAGGCCGGCTCCAGGGATTGCAGATGGCCGTAAAGCGCCAGCCGGATATCGTGGCGGGTCTTCTGGGCCAGGGCCGAAAGCATGTAATCCGAGCCGCTTTGGAACACGGCCAGAAAGATGAAGCTCGTCAGTACGGTCAGACCGTAGAAGAGGTAGACCTTGGGATCGGACTCGCCGCGCGCGGCGGCGTCGATGACCCGGCCGGCGATGGCCAGGGGGAGCAGGTCGCAGGCCCGGGCCAGAATGTTGAGGGCCAGACCGCCGATCATGGCCTTTTTGTACGGACGCAGGAAGGTGTAGAGCCGCCAGACCTGCCGGCCGAGAAAGGCATGGCGGTCTTTTTCCGGGGGAGAGACTTGGTTTCGTGTCATAAGAGGAGCAGCAATACAGCATAGCCGGCCGCGCCCAGGGCAAAGGCCGGGAAATTGCCCGATCCGTCGAGCGGGACTTCATCCTTCATGGTGTTCATGACCACGCCGCCGGCCAGAAAGGCGAACAGCACGGCCAAAAGTGCCTCGTGGACGCGGAAGACCACGCCAAAGGCCCAGCCGCCAAGGACCGCGCCGGCCAGCACCTTGCGGCCAAGGCGGTGGTAGTCGCCGGTGAAATGCCGCCGCAGGCTGTGGTCGGTTCCGGCCATGTGCAGGGCCATGGCCACGGTGTAGGTGACAAGGCTCACCGGTCCCGGCACCTCCCGGTTGTCCAGCAGGTAGCCGATCAAAAAATTGTACAGGCCAAACGAGGTCAGATGCAACCAGAAGACGCCGCTTTTCTCCGGCCCGGCCGGCGGGGCGTCGCGGCCACCGCGGGCCAGGATGGCCGCCCGCTCCAGGCCGTAGAAGACGAGCAGCCCGGCCAGGGCGACCAGGAACACGTGGTGGTCAAGCGCCGGCAAAACGGTCCAGCCGGCCCGCCGCACCGCTTCCTGGCCCGCGCACAGATCGGGGAAGATGTGGACGAAGACGTAGGCCGTGGCCGCGCCGCCGGCCAGGGACAGCCAGGGGCTTCGCGGCGCGTCAAGGGCCGGGGAGAGCAGGCGGATGTAAAGATGGGTCAGCGCCAGAAAAAGGGCCATGATCGCGGTCGCGCCGGTCACACACCGCCCTCCCTGGCCTTGGCGGCGGCCCGGCGCACAAGCTTTTCTTCGTCGGCCCAGGCGTCCTTGTCCGCGTTTTTGACCAGCCGGCCGGCAACGGCCAGTTCGTCGGGGGTCAGCTCGATGCCCAGTTTCTTCAGGCGCAGGGCCAGGGCCGCCCGGCCGGACATGGGCGAAAGGGGCAGGCGAAAGCCGTGCGCGCCAACGGTTTCGGGGTGAAAGGGCAGGTAGGTATCGGGATTTTTGAGCAGCCCGTCCTGGTGCACTCCGGCCGCCGTGGCGAAGATGTTGGCCCCGACCACGGCCTTGTTCGGGGCAATGGGTACGCCCGAACGCTCGGAAACGAGCCGGCACAGCCCGGTCAGGTGACTCGGATCGACGCCGACGCCGCGACGGTACTGCCTGCTGTTCAGGCGCAGGGCCATGACCGTTTCCTCGAGGGGCGCGTTGCCGGCCCGCTCGCCGATGCCGCCCACGGTCAGATGCACGATATCCGCGCCGGCCCCGGCGGCGGCCAGGGTGTTGGCCGTGGCCAGCCCGAGGTCGTTGTGGAAATGCACCCGCAGGCGCACGCCGCGCGGATGGGCCAGCCGCGTGAGCATGCGCACGCGGCGCCTGACCGTCTCCGGGGTGAGCACGCCGAGGGTGTCGGGAAAACCGATGCCCGTGGCCCCGGCGTCCATGGCCACGGTATAGGCCTGGCGCAAAAAGGCCGGCTCGGTGCGGCTGCCGTCCTCGCAGCTGAAGGTCACCTTCAGGAAACGCTTGCGCGCGTAGGCCACGGCCTGCCGGATCATCTCCAGGCACTCGCCCTTGGTCTTGCCGAGCTTGTCGCGGCGGTGCAGGGCGCTTGTGGCCAGAAAAACGCCCACCCCGCGCCGGTCGGGATCGGCGTTTTGCAGGGCTTCCCAGGCGGCGTCGATATCGGCCGTAACCGCCCGGCACAGCACCATGATCCGGGGACCGGCCACCTCGGCGGCGATGCGGCGTACCGCCTCGATTTCCCGGTCGGAAACGGCCGGAAAGCCGGCCTCGATGACGTCCACGCCGGCTGCGGCCAGGGCCTTGGCGATGGCCACCTTGTCATCGACGGAAAAGCGCACCCCGGGCATCTGCGCTCCGTCGCGCAGGGTGGTATCTGAAATGGTGAGCGGTGTTACGCGGTCCGTTAAAGTATTGGGCAAGTGTTCGGACATGGGGCTTTTTGCGCTCTTTTCACCCCAAAGGCAACGCGGGTGATTTTGTACGAAGACGTGACCGCGACGGTCCGGTTTGACGAAAACGGGCCTCGGGGCTAAGATTTAACGGATCGAAAACGCAGCGTAAAACCCTGTTGCGGCAACGGAGGGGATGTGATGCCAACCATCGGCGTTTTGCTTTCGGGATGCGGCGTGCTGGACGGCTCGGAAATCCACGAGGCGACGTTGGCGCTCTATTTTCTGGACAAGGCCGGGGCCAAGGTCATCTGTCTGGCCCCGGAGATGACCGCGCCGGCCATGGACCATGCCGCCAAGGCCCCAAGCGGGGAGATGCGCAACGTGCGCGTGGAGGCAGCGCGCATCGCCCGGGGGGCGGTGACCGACGTGGCCAGCGTGACCGCCGACTCCCTGGACGGGTTGATTTTGCCCGGCGGCTTTGGCGCGGCAAAAAATCTCTGCGATTTTGCCGAGAAAGGCGCGAAAGGAACAGTCTTTCCTGCCGTGGCCACACTGCTTGCCGCCATGCATGCCGCCGGCAAGCCCATCGGCGCCATCTGCATCGCCCCGGCCGTGCTGGCCCTGGCCTTGGGTCGGTTTCATCCCGAGCTGACCATCGGCAACGATCCCGGCACAGCCCAGGCCCTGGAAGCGGCTGGCGCGAAACATGTCGCCTGCGCCGTGGACGAAATCCACGTGGACGCGGCCAACAACCTCGTCACGACCCCGGCCTACATGCTCGGCCCGGGTATTGCGGACATCGCCAAGGGCATCGAAAAGCTGGTGGCGGAAATCCTGTCCCGGGTTCGTCCGTAAAGACGGGCTTGCGACCGTTTGCGGTTTGAGCGCAGAGGAGGGCGGATGCGCCGGCTTTTCGTCAATGCGGACGATTTCGGCCTGACCGAAGGGGTGAGCGCCGGCATCCTGACAGCCATGGCCGCGGGCGTTGTCGGAGGCACGACCGCCATGGTCTGCGCCGAAGGCGGGTTGGAAAGGCTGTCCAGGCTGGGGCCGCAAATCGCCGGCCGGGTCGGGTTGCATCTGCAACTCACGGGGGGGCGTCCCTGTCTGCCGCCCGGGGAAATCCCCAGTCTGGTCACGGAAGAGGGGCTTTTCCCCCGCAAGAAAAAAGCGGTCGGCGACGTCGATCCGGACGAAGTGCGCCGGGAATGGCGGGCCCAGTTGGCCCGGTTTCGGCAATCGGGCCTCATGCCCAGCCACCTCGACTCCCATCATCATATCCACAACCGGCCGGAGGCGTTTCCGGTCTTTGCGGAGCTGGCCCGGGAACTCGGCGTGCCGGGGCGGGCCGTTTCCGACGCCATGCGGGAGTCCCTGGCCGCAGCCGGCGTGGTCCATGCGGATTTGTGCCTTACCCGGTTTTACGGCGAAAACCTGAGCGCCACGACGTTTCTGTCCCTGGTGGACGCCGCCTTCGCCGCGCTCGGCGGTTCGGGAACGGTGGAGGTCATGGTCCACCCCGGCCGCCACGACGCCGCATTGGCCGCGATAAGCACCTACAGCGCTGGACGCGAGCTGGAACTTGCGGCGCTTACCGAACCGGGCCTGGCCGAAGCCCTGGCCGAGCGGGGCATCCGCGTCGTTACCGCGGCAAACCTGCTTGGAACCGGGCCGGACCAGGCGGTTGCGCCGCGTCGCCAAGCCTTGTAAGGGCCCGGGCAACGCTGTATCCTGCGTCAGCCGTCGTTTTCTCGAGATGGCCGACACCATATCCGGCAGAAAAATCGAACGTCGGGGGAACCGGCGCAACGACACGCCGCCAGGGGAGGGCGCATGCGGGACGACATTTTGCTTGCCATGCGCAAATTCGTGGCCCCGGAATTCGTTTTCGGCAACGGGGCGCTGACCCTGGCCGGGCGTCAGGCGGCCGGGCTCGGCGTGCGCCATGCCTTGCTCGTGGCCGATTCCGGCATCATGGATTTCGGCTGGCCGCAGCAGGTTCAGGAAAGCCTCGACGCCTCCGGGGTGGAAACCAGCCTTTTTACCGCTTTTTCCTCCAATCCCCGTGACCACGAAGTCATGGCCGGATCACACGTTTTCGATGACGCCGGTTGCGACGCCCTGGTGGCCGTGGGCGGCGGTTCGGCCATGGACTGTGCCAAGGCCATCGGCATCGTCAGTGTCAACAAGCGGCATATCCGGGAATTCGAGGGCGTGGACAATGTGGAGCGCCCCGGTCCGCCGCTTTTGTGCGTGCCGACAACGGCCGGCACCGGGGCCGAGGTCTCCCAGTTCGCCATCATCACGGACAGCGAGCGCCGGGTGAAAATCGCCATTGCCGGCAAGACGTTGATCCCGGATGCGGCGCTCATCGACCCCGAGACCACCGTGACCATGCCCGGGACCCTGACCGCCCATACGGGGCTGGACGCCCTGACCCACGCCATGGAGGCCTACGTTTCCAACGCCAACAGCCCCATGACCGACCTGCTGGCCCGGGAGGCCATCCGGCTCATTGCCGCCCATCTGCTCCCGGCCATGCGCAATCCCAAGGACATGCAGGGCCGTGGCGGCATGCTCCTGGCCAGCCTTTACGCCGGCATGGCCTTTTCCAACGCCATCCTCGGCGCGGTCCACGCCATGTCCCACAGCCTGGGCGGGCTGTTCGACCTGCCACATGGGCTTTGCAACGCCATTTTGATGGATCATGTGGCGCGGTACAATTTCAGCGCCGCACCGGAACGGTACGCGGACATCGGGCGGCTTTTGGGCGCCCGCTTTGACGCTGCCGCCGCGCCGGAGGAAAAAAAAGAGGCCGTGCTCGCCGCCATGCGGGACTTCAAGCGTGCCGCCGGGGTCACCATGGGGCTGGCCGAAATCGGGGTCGGCCCGGAAGCCCTGGCCCAACTTGCCCACAATGCCCTGGACGACCCCTGTCTCTTGACCAACCCCCGGCAGCCAAGCCAGGCGGATATCGAAGCGATTTATGAAGACGCCAGGCATACAAACGGCTGACGCCGTCGACCGCAACGCCGGCCGCCGGGACAGGCTGCTTGGCTTCGGCGAACATTCGGTCAGCAAAAGCTATTACCCGGAACTCAAGCGCCGCCTTGACGAGCTCGAGCGCTTCCGTTCGCTCCTCGAGCAGACCGGCGAAGCCATTTTCCTGGTTGATGGACGCACGGGCCGCATCACCGATACCGCCGGCGCGGCCGGGACCATACTGCGACAGGACCGGGAGACCCTGCTCGGGCGTCCCTTTGCCGAACTGCTCCCTCTGGAGGCCGTGGAGCATCTGCATGGACTCTTTTCGGGGGATTTCGCCGCCGGACGCCTGGAAACGGTTCTCACCCGGCCGGGCGGCAAGGGAACGACCCCGCCCGTGGAGATGACGTTCCGCATGGCCAAGGGCGAGGACGGCCCCATCGCCGTCATCGTGGCCCGGGACGTGTCGGAGCGTAAAAAAAGCGAACTGGCCTTGCGCCGGGCCGAGGAAAAGTACCGGGGCATCGTCGAAAACGCGGCCGAAGGCATTTTTCAAAGCTCCCTGGACGGCCGGCTCATCAGCGCCAACCCGGCCGTGGCCACCATACTGGGCTATGCCTCGCCGCGCGAGATGATGCGCCGCGTCAAAAGCATCATCGACCAGACCGTGGCCCACGAGGACGACCGCCGCCGCATCCGGACCGAACTGGAACGCTACAATCAGGTCAAAAACCTGGAAGTCCAGCTCGTCACCAAATCCGGCGACCTGATCTGGGGCCTTATAAACGCCCGGTGCATCCGGGACGCGGCCGGCGAGGCGGAACGCTTCGACGGGTCGCTCCAGGACGTGAGCATCCGCAAGCAGGCCGAGCAGACGCTCCTGCGTTACCATGACGAGCTCGAACGCCGTGTGGCCGAGCGTACGGCGGAACTCACCCGCGCCAACGAACGTCTCACCCACGAAGTGACCATCCGCAAGCGGGCCGAAGAGGCGGCCGACGCCGCCAACCGGGCCAAATCCGAATTTCTGTCCATGGTCTCCCACGAGATACGCACCCCGCTGACTTCGGTCATGGGGTTTGCCGTCATCATCGAGAAGCGTCTGGATCAGCTCTTCAGCCGCCTGCTCGGCGACGATCCCAGACAGCGCCGCCAAGCCGAGCAGATCATGGAAAATCTCGGCATCATCGTTTCCGAGGGCGAACGTCTCAAGCACCTCATAAACGACGTGCTGGACCTGGCCAAGCTCGAGGCCGGCAAGATGGCGTTTCGGCACGAGCGGGTGGACCCGGCCGAAGTGGTGCGCCATGTCATGAGCGCTTCGGAAGGGTTGCTTGCCGCAGCAAGCCGCAAGGTCGCCCTGAAAACGAGCATCCAGGGCCGGCTGCCCGAGGTCATAGGCGACCGCGACCGGTTGATCCAGGTGCTGGTCAACCTGGTCTCCAACGCCCTCAAATTCACCGAGCAGGGCTCCGTCACCTGCCGGGCCAAAGCCGAGGACGGCTATGTCGTCATCGATGTGGCCGATACCGGCATAGGCATTCCGGAAGCCGACCAACACAAGGTTTTCGAAAAATTCAACCAGATCGGCGCAACATTGACCAACAAGCCCAAAGGCACGGGACTGGGGCTTGCCATCTGCAAACACATCGTCGAGTCACACGGCGGACGCATTTCGTACGTATCACGCTTCGGTTCGGGCAGCACATTCACCTTCGCCCTGCCGATTGCCTAACCGTGGGCATTACGGTATGTCCCCTGGCCCGACACGCGCGGCACTGCGCGCGTCGGCAACGTTTTTCCCAAGGACCCCCCCGCATGAGCCAGAAAATTCGAAACGAATCGCTTCGCAATATCGCCATCATCGCCCACGTCGACCACGGCAAGACCACGCTGGTCGACCATATGTTCCGCCAAAGCGGCCTTTTTCGCCAAAACCAGGAAGTTGCCGATCGCATCATGGACAGCATGGACCTGGAACGCGAACGCGGCATCACCATTGCCGCGAAAAACTGCGCCGTGATCTCCAGCGGGGTCAAAATCAACATCATCGACACCCCGGGCCACGCCGACTTCGGCGGCGAGGTGGAACGGGCGTTGTCCATGGTCGACGGCGCGGTGCTTTTGGTCGATGCTTCCGAAGGGCCGTTGCCCCAAACGCGCTTCGTGCTCAAAAAGACCCTGGACCGGGGCCTTCCCGTCATCGTCGCGGTCAACAAGATCGACCGCAAGGACGCCCGCACCGAGGAAGTCTTAAACGAGATTTACGACCTTTTCATCGACCTGGACGCCTCCGAGGAGCAGCTGGAATTCCCGGTGCTTTATGCCATCGGCCGCGAAGGCATGTGCAAGGAATCGCTGGAGGAGGAGGGCAAGGACCTGGCGCCCCTTTTCAAGCATATCCTGGCCACCATCCCGGCCCCGTCCCATGATCCCGACGAACCCTTCCGCATGCTGGTCTCCGACCTCGGCTATTCCGACTTCCTGGGCCGGCTGGCCATTGGCCGGGTCATCTCGGGCACGGCCCGCATCAACGAGACGCTCGTGTGCATCGACGAAAGCGGGGTGGCCAAGCCCCTGCGCGTGTCCAAGCTGCAAGTCTATCAGGGGCCGAGCCTGACCGAGACCGACGAGGCCGAGCCGGGCGACATCATCGTGCTTTCCGGCGTGGAGGACGTCACCATCGGCGACACCATCTGCACGGCACAGTCGCCCAAGGCCCTGCCGCGCATCCATGTGGACGAGCCGACCGTCGCCATGCGCTTTGCCATAAACTCCTCGCCGTTCGCCGGCCGGGAGGGCAAGTTCGTGCAGTCGGCCAAGCTGCGCGAGCGCCTCTACAAGGAAACGCTGCGAAACGTGGCCATCCGCGTGGAAGAGACCGAGGACAAGGACAGCTTCACGGTCAAGGGACGGGGCGAGTTCCAGATGGCCATCCTGGTCGAGACCATGCGCCGGGAAGGCTTCGAACTGTCGGTTGGGCGGCCGGAGGTTATTTTCAAGACCGAGGACGGCGTACGCAAAGAGCCTATCGAGCACCTTTTTATCGACTGCGACGAGGCGTTCGTGGGCGTGGTCACGGAAAAGCTCTCCATCCGCAAAGGCCGCATGCTGAACCTGGTCAACCATGGCTCGGGCCGGGTACGTCTGGAATTTTCCATTCCATCCCGGGGTCTTATCGGTTACAGAGACGAGTTTTTGACCGACACCAAGGGCACGGGCATCATGAACTCGTCCCTGGACGGCTACGAGGAATACCGGGGTGATTTCCCCAGCCGCTTCACCGGCTCCATCGTGTGCGACCGGGAAGGCGTGGGCGTGCCGTACGCGCTTTTCAACCTGGAGCCGCGCGGCCGGCTTTTCATCGTTCCTGGTGATCCGGTCTACGAAGGCATGATCGTCGGCGAGCACAATCGGGATAACGACATCAACGTCAATCCGTGCAAGGAAAAAAAGCTGTCCAACATGCGCGCGGCGAACAAGGACGAGAACGTCATCCTGTCGCCGGTCTTGCCCATGACCCTGGAACGGGCGCTGCATTTCGTGCGCGAGGACGAGATGGTGGAGATCACGCCGGTGTCCCTCCGGTTGCGCAAGAGCGTGCTGTCGGCCAAGGATCGCCACACCATGGACGGCGCCAAGAAAAAGGACAGTGCCTAATCCGCACCAGCAATAGATTGATTTTCACGAAAAAAGCCCGGAGTCGTTCCGGGCTTTTTTATGGGCGGTTTTTGCCAGGGCGTTTTAGCGGGAAAAACTGCGGTCACCGGTTGGCCATTGGCGTCGGTCTCAGGCGCGGCTGTGGCTGTGGCGAAGGTCAGGCGGTCGGACGGTGTAAAAAGCATGAGCTCTTTGGGTTGGCCGGCGTCGGGATGCCGCAGCGCAGGCGGCGTATATTTGAAGAATACGCCTTCGCGCCTGTGGCATCCCGACGCCGGCCCGGCCCTGGCTAGGCGCACATCTGTGGAAAGAATTCCGTCGTGAGAGTCGCTGTTGCGGTCGTGTTGCTTGAAGAATTGGGAGAGCAATAAAGAATGAGGAGGATAATAGAGGAGAAAAGCGGCTGGGCACGTTGTCGTGGAGGTTAGATTGTCAGGAACGGAGACGGCGGTTTTTGCCTGGCACCCCCCCTTTCGGCATAGCAAAGTTAACATAATTTACATTATGGGACAAATAGAAAGAGACGGAGAAGGGCTCTTCTACAGCCCCCGTCCTCGTCATGGACATGCCGAAAACACAATCTGCCTGCGTTTTGGAATCGAACACGTCATACAAATTGAAATCAAATTGAAATCAAAACGATCGCCGTATCCGAGACCAGCACCCGTCCCAGCGGATTCTGGGACGCTCCGACGGCATTTTAGGCACGCCTTGCCGGTTCTCAGACGAAAAGCGGCGTCCGGGAAAATGAAGCCACGTCGAAAAGCCCCTGATCCGTGAGCCGCAGTGCCCCGATCACTTCCAGCGATACGAACGACATGGCCATGAAGGGATGATCCAACGCCTCGGGTTTCGGCCTGGCGATCTGCCTGTACGCCGCCCGCAAGGCGACAAGGCCCTCCATGACCACCTCCAGCGGCGCATCGCTCATGAGCCCGGCCACGGGCAGCCGCACCTGGGCCAGGAGCCTGCCGCCGCCGGCCACGGCGAAACCGCCGCCCGAGACCATAAGCGCCTGGGCGGCCAGGATCATGTCCGCATCATTGGCGCCGGCCACGATCAGGTTGTGCGCGTCGTGGGCCACGGTGCCGGCGATGGCCCCGTTTTGCAGCTTGAGCCCGGCAATAAAGCCCAGGCCGATGTTGCCCGTGGCCTTGTGGCGCTCGATGACCGCCAGCTTGGCCAGGTCGCGCGACGGATCGGCCACGGCCAGTCCATCCCTGACCAGGGCGTCCATGACGCGGCATTCGGTGACGATCTGCCCGGGAATGAGCCCGATAGCCTTTATCCGAGCGCCCTTTTGGGCCGGGATGGCCAGCCGGGCCTCGGTCACATCCCCGGCCACATGCATGGCCCGCGGCGGCGTCAGGCACGAATAATCGGAAAACTCCATGTCGGCAACATGCCGCCCTTCCAAGAAAACATCCGTAATATCAAAGGATTTCAGATCGTTTACGAGAACGAAATCCGCCCTGTACCCCGGAGCCACGGCCCCCCTGCGACGCAGATTGAAATAGCGGGCCGGATTGATCGAGGCCATGGCCACGGCCGTAACCGGCGGCACGCCGCAGGCCATGGCCTGGGCGACCAGGGCATTGAGGTGCCCTTTGCGGCTCAAATCCACCGGGTCGCGGTCGTCGCTGACCAGGGAGAAACGTCCGGCGTTTTCGGCCGTGACCAGCGGGATCAGCTCCTCGAGATTCTGTTCGGTGCTCCCCTGCCGGATCATGATATGCATGCCCCGGCGCAGCTTTTCCCGGGCTTCCTCCAGATGCGTGCATTCGTGGTCCGAACCCGGCCCGGCCGTGACGTAGGCATCGAGCGCCCGGCCGGTCAGCCCCGGAGCGTGGCCGTCGATGACCCGGCCCCGGGCGGCCCGAATCTTGCGCAGCATATCCGCGTCGCCAGCCACCACGCCCGGATAGTTCATGACCTCGGCCAGGCCCAGGATGCGGTCCGGATGCCGGGCCAGCATGGCCGCCACGTCCGTCGCGCCGAGCCTGGCTCCGGACGTGGCCATGTCCGTGGCCGGCACGCACGACGGCATCATGAAATAGCAGGTCACGGGCAGATCGCGGCTGCAGGCCAGCATGTACTCGATGCCGGCGAGCCCCAGGACGTTGGCGATCTCGTGGGGATCGCACATGACGGCGCAGGTGCCGTGCGGGGCCACGGCCCGGGCGAAGACCGGCGGGGACAGAAGCGTCGATTCGATGTGGATGTGGCCGTCGATGAGCCCCGGACAGAGATAGCGGCCGTCGGCCTCGATGACCCGCGCCGCCTCCCGGCCGGAAAAACCGACGACAACGCCGTCGGCCACGGCCACGTCGGCTTCGTGGATTTCGCCGGAGAGCACGTTGACCAGTCGTGCGCCCTTGATGAGCAGGTCCGCCGGCGCGTCGCCGCGGGCTACGGCCAGTCGTCGCCGGCAAGTGTCCAGTTTTTCGGGTTCGGGCATGGGGAGGCCTCCGCGTTGTCTTGATGGGTGTCGGGAAATCCCTTATATCATGGCACATGAACCTGCCAGGAACTTTTACGCTGGGCCCCGGCGACGGGCGCGCCCGGACCGGCCGGCTGACCACCGCCCACGGCGAAATCGAAACCCCCGTCTTCATGCCCGTCGGCACCCAGGGGACGGTCAAAAGTCTCTGCCCGGACGACCTGCGCACCATCGGGGCACAGATCATTCTCGGCAACACCTACCACCTCTACCTGCGCCCGGGCGACGAACTCGTGGCCAAAATGGGCGGCCTGCATCGGTTCATGGCCTGGGACGGGCCCATTCTGACCGATTCCGGCGGGTTTCAGGTGTTCAGCCTCTCCGGGCTTCGCCGTATCACCGAGGAAGGCGTGACCTTCTCCTCCCACATCGACGGCTCCAAGCACCTTTTTTCCCCGGAAAAGGTCATCTCCATCGAGCGCAACCTCGGCTCGGACATCATGATGGTCCTGGACGAATGCGTACCATATGGCGCGGACCGGGCCTACACCGAAAAATCCCTGGGGCTCACCACCCGCTGGGCGACGCGCTGCCGGGCGGCCCATGCGCCCCTGGACCGGGGCCAGCTCCTTTTCGGCATTGTCCAGGGCGGCTTCTTCAAGGACCTGCGCGCCGAAAGCGCCCGCCAGCTCATCGACCTGGACTTCGAGGGCTACGCCCTGGGCGGCCTGTCCGTCGGGGAAAGCCGGGCGGAAATGTACGACATCCTTTTCGACGCGGCCCCCCTGCTCCCGGCCGACAAGCCCCGCTACCTCATGGGCGTCGGCGCGCCGCGCGATCTGCTCGCCGGCATGGCCGCCGGAATAGACATGTTCGACTGCGTGCTGCCCACCCGAAACGCCCGAAACGGCACCCTTTTCACCTTCCAGGGCAAGGTCAATATCAAACGGGCCGAATACCGCGAGGACGATACGCCCCTGGAGGCCGACTGCCCCTGCTACGCCTGCCGCACCTTCTCCAAGGCCTACCTGCGCCATCTCTACGTCGCCCGGGAACTCCTCTCCTACAGGCTCAACACCCTGCACAACCTGACTTTTTTCTCCCGCTTCATGGCCCAGGCCCGCCAAGCCATCCGCCAAGGCCGCTTCGACGCCTTCCGCTCCGCCATGGAAGCGGCGTATCCGGAGACGGATGCGTAAGGCGCTGGGGGAGGGGACCCTTTTTTGCAAAAAAGGGTCCCCTCCCCCAGACCCCCACA
>NZ_JBLODY010000093.1:0-14805 GCF_047785625.1 Solidesulfovibrio sp. C21 | reverse complement strand
TGGTCCTCCAGGACCTCATCCGTTCCCGGGAAGCCCAAAGCGACCGGAAGAACCAGACCGCCCTGCCGGGCTAGGGACAACTTCGAAAAAAAGTTGGAAGGAAGTGCGAGAGGGGAACCCTTTTTGGGAAAAGGGTTCCCCTCTCGCACTCTCCCCTCCCAAAAACTTTTAACGGTGACAGGCTGTTATCGTTAAGAGTCTTTGGAAGGGGGGGCCGGGGGGAGAACCTTTCTGCAAGAAAGGTTTCCCCCCGGCGTATCTCTTCAAAAACTCTTAAATTCGAACTTTGACGATAGCGAGCAGGTCGTTGGCGTAGGTGCCGTCGCGTTTGTACTCCCGGTAGCCGGCGGAGTGCGAGCAGCCCACGGCGTAGAGCTTGTCGCCCTCGGACAGCAGGTGCGAGGTGAACTGGCCGCAGGAGAGCTGGCAGAAGACGCCGGCCAGGTCGATGTCGTCCCCGGGCGCGATGTCCGGGTTGGTTGCGGCGACGACCTTGCCGCCCGTTTCCACGAACATCCCTTCCGAGCCTTCGAGAATATTGCCCAGGCCGTCGCGCGGCAGGGCATCGTGCAGCATGGAAAGGAACTGGGGCTTGGAATCGAAGACGATGCCGATGCCGCCGAGCACCGTCCCCTCGCGGGCCAGCGAGGTGATGGGGGCGTTGTAGATGTAGGTATGGCGCGCCACGCCGCCCTCCTCGTACAGGTCCGAGGCCGCGAAGTCCGAGACGTGGTAGAGTTGGGAATCGCTGCAAGCCAGAGTCTTGGCAACGTACTGCTCATGGAGCACCCGGCCTTCCTGGCGGTGTTCGTCCGGGTTGGAGCAGGCCAGGATTTTCCCGTTGCGGTCGTAGACGAAGAGGTTGGTGTACACCGTGTAGAGGCTGTTGATGTAGGCCAGGATCTCGCGCATGCGGTCCTGGTCGGCCTCGGACAGGGAGGGCTTTTCCAGCATGCGCCGGAAGTCCGAGGTCAGCGCCCACCAGCGGCAGTCATTGGCCCGCTCGTAGAGGTTGCGGTCCATGATGTCGATGGCCAGGGCGGCCAGAAACTGCACGTCGTGCAGGCGCGAAGAGGTCACGAGCTTGAGCAGTCCGCCGGTGGAGGTCTGGAACACGTGCTGCACCTGGTCGCCGATCTTTTTGACCTCGTTTAAGACGTGGGGCAGGGCCTGGGCCTCGACCCGCTCCGAGGCGTCGGCCTGGATGGATTTCTTGGCGGCCATGATCTCGCCGTTTTGCACCACCAGTTGCAGATCCGACAGCACGTTTTCGGAGGCCTCCTCGACCTTGAGAAGGCGTCCGGAAAAGATAGCGTTGCGCCGGATGGCGGCCTCGTCAAGGCTGTGGCCGTTGGTGCCGTTTTGAAAGGCCGTGGCCACGCGCTTGAGCACCTGTCCGTTCCAGGGCAGGCCGAAAAAACCCTGGTAACCCTTGGTGCCCAGGGTCTTGGACAGGTAGGCCTCGCCGCCGAGCTGGGTTATGGTGAAGTCGTCACGAAGCGAAAACGGATAGGTCCGGCCGACCGGGGCCTTGGCGGGATCGCTCGAGGCGATGGCCCTGCCCCGCTCGTCGAGAATCAGGATGACGGTGTCCAAGGCAAAATTTTTGAGATTCCCGAAGATGCCTTCCATCTCCCCGGCGAAATCGAAGACCAGGCACAGCACGCCGAGCGGCGCGCCGCTGGCGGGGTCCTTGATGGCCTGGGAATAGAGCAGCGCCTCCCCGCGACCGGGCAGCAGGTCGCTTTGCCGGTAGGTCTCGACATAGGACGGGGCGGCCAGGGTCTCGGCAATCAGCGGATCGTCGCTGCGCCTTACGGCATTGTCGCGGTCGAGATGCGCCCGCACGCGACCGGCCGTGTCGAGGATGATGATCTCGTTGTAGACCGTATACTTGTCGCGGTACTGGCGCAGGCGCTCCTCGATGCGGTCCACGGCCCGAGGGTCCGCAAAGCCGGGTGCGGCGTCGCCAGAGGGAACCAGGGCCGCCTCGTCCCCCACGCGAGCCAGGGCCCCGGCCACCTCGCCGCCGCGCAAAAGAAACTGCACGATGTCGTCGTCGGTGGCCAGAAACCCGACGTCCGCCGTGCGTTCGAACAGGTTGCGCTTGAGGATGTCGATGGCCACCTGGGCCACGGCCGCGATCTCGAGGATCACCTTCTGGGTGTTTTCCAGGACCAGGGTGTCGACGAGGTTTTTTTGCAGCGCGGTGAAATTGTCCTGGGTGCTGATGATGAAGTCGATCAGCGTCTGGGCGATGCGGCTGCAGTTGATCTTGCCGGTGAGCGTGGCCCGGGTCCATTGCCTGTCCAGGCGGGTAAGCACCCCCTGACACTGTTCGACGCCGGTCATGGCCTGCAGCAAAGACTGTTCGTGTTTTTTGACGAGTTCCTTGTCCATACGGCACCTCCAGAGGGGAATCCACCCTTGTTGTCTCGACGCATGTTTCGTGGCCGTGGCGTATGGTCAGGCTGATGCGCCGAGGCCCGAAAAACCGCTTTCAAAAAACCGACCGCCGGGCTTCAAACGGCCAGCGCGCATGCGACATTCCTGTACAGGAGTTCGCCTTGCTCCCCGACACGATGCGGTATCAAGAATTCTGTTACACACAATCAACAATACGATACCATTTACCAGTCACCCGCGACGTCCCATCGCCGCCACGGTAACGGCCCAGCCCCTCGCCTTCCGGCCCACCGCCCCGTTGTCGCCCGCCATACGGCGTCGCGCGATCGTCACGGAAACGGATGGCCGCTCCCGTGGCTTCCGCCAGTCGAAACGCTGGTAAAGGGGATATGTTAACGAACATTTCTGTCAATACCGTCATACTTGCCTTTTCGTGACCGATCACCCGCAACCCCCGGCCGGCCAAGCGCAAAAAAAAAGCGGGCGCGCTCGAAACCGCGCCCGCTTGACTGCGTCGTCAGCGTCAGGCTGCCGGGTTCCCCCGGCCGGCCCTCGCCATCGCGACAGGCTACTTCTTGCCTTTGGCCTGTTCCGCCGCGCCGGTCGCCGGCGCGCCCGGCTGGGGTCCCAGGATATCCTGGTTGACGATCTCCACCTTGGCCCCCTGCTGCACCGTGGCCAGGTAGGCCTTGAAGAGCTCGGACTGCTTGGACTGGGACAACGTCGCCAGCCAGCGATCCTTCTCCTTGTCCCACAAGGCGGCGGCGGCCGGGATCTTCTTGTCCAGGCTGGCCAGCACGAACCCGCCGGTCACGGCATAGGCGGCCTTGAACCAGCCCGGCCCCTTGGCTTCGAAAGCCGTCTGGACCAGCACCGGCGCCATGCCGAGGCCCGGGATGAAGCCCTGGCGGCTAAACGGCTGGGACGTGGCGATCTTGTCCTTGTACTCGGCCAGAATCTTCTGTTCCCCGGCCGGGGTATCCAGGGCCTTGACCGTTTCGTCGGCCTTGGCCCGGGCGCGCTTTTGCGCCTCGTCGGCGACAAGACGCTGCTTGATCGCGTCCTTGACGGCATCCAGGGACTGGAAGCCGGCCGGCTGGATGTCCGTCACCCGGGCCAGCAGGAAGCCGTCCTGGGTGGACAGCGGCGTATCGGAAGCGGTGCCCTTTTTCATGGAAAAAAGCACGCCAAGGGCCTGATCGGACAGGCCGAGGTCCGCCGGGGGATTGTCCTTGCTGAAAAAGTCCGCGCTCTTGACCGGCAGTTTCTCGGCTGCGGCCGCCTTGCCCAGGTCCTCGCCCGAGGCGATCTTGTCCTGCATGTTGTCCAGGGACTTGGTCAGCTTGTCCGACGCCTTGCGCTCGGCCAGTTCCTCGCGGATGTCGTCCTTGACCTCGGACAGGGGACGCTCGCCGGCCGCCTGACGTTCGCCGGCCTGGATAAGATGCAGGCCAAGCGCCGTGCGCACGGGCTCGCTGATCTCGCCGTTTTTCAGCGAAAACGCCTTTTCCTCGAACGGGCCGAATTCCTTGGGCAGGCTGCCCTTGGGCAACCAAGCCCAATCCTCGCCGATAAGCCCCTCGGCATTGTTGGGATTTTTGGGCAAAAGCGAAGCGAAATCCGCCCCGGCCTTGAGCTTGGCCGCGATGTCCTTGAGCTTGGCCGTGGCCGCGTCGACCGCCGACTGGGGCGCATCGGCCGGCAGCATGATGAGGAAATGGCGCACCTTGACCTGCTCGGGCCGGGCGTATTTCTTCTGGTTGGCCTTGTAATAGGCCTCGACGTCGGCATCGGACACCTGGTCGGGCTGGGCCAGGGCCTTGGGCGTGAATTCCACGTAGTCGATCTTGATCTTGGCCGGGGTGGCGAACTGGTCCTTGCGGGCCTCGTAGTAGGCCTTGATCTGTTCGTCGGTGGGGTTGATCCCCTTGTCGAAATCCTCGGCCTTGAACATGATGTACTTGATGACGGCCTGCTCGCGCATGAAATCGAAAATGGAGCGGGCTTCGGCTTCGGACACCGACGCCGGCAGGCTGACGAAGGCGGCCAGCTTCTCGAGCAGCAGATTCTGACGGAAGTCCGCCTCGAACTCTCCCGGGGTCACGTCGTTGGCCCGCAGGATGTTTTCGTAGCGCTTGGCGTCGAACTTCTTGGACTTGTCCTGGAAGGCCGGAATCTTGGCGATTTCCGCCCGCAGTTCCTCGGCGGACACGGACACGCCGAGCTTTTTGGCCTGGGCTTCCAGCAGCCGGCTGGTCACCATGTTGCTGAAGACCTGCCAGCGGAAGCCTCCGTCCTGAAGCTCCTTGTCCGTGATGTTGGGATTCTTGTTTTTGACCAGGCGCAGGCCTTCCTTGTAGGCCTTCTCATAGTCCTTGATCAGCACGGGCTGGCCGTCGATGGTGGCGAGCACCGTGGCCTTGTCGCCCTGGAAACTGCCCACGCCCCAAAAGACGAAGACCAGGATGATCAGGCCGAAAACGATCTTGGTGCCCCAGGACTGGGCGTATTTCCGCATGGGATCGAGCATTTTTTCTCCTCGGCGATTCGCACGCCTAGACGGCGCTATGTGTGTTGCGTTCCCGAAATGCGTTTATAAGGTTTTTCGAGGGCGCAACATAATCCCTTTCGAAAGTTTTTGAAGGGGGGTCCGGGGGCATCCCCCTTTTTCTTTACGCGCGGGACCGCCGGACGCTGTTGAGCAGGCCGCCGGCCCGGATGGTCTCCAGCTCCTTGGCGGTCAGGTCGTTGGTGACGGCCACAGGGCCGACGCCCTCCACGGTGATGGACAAAACCGCTCCCGGAGCGATGGTCCCGGTGTCGAAACTGATATCCGCCCCGGCCGGAAGCCGGTCGTAATCCGAAGCGTTCACGAGCAAAAGCGGCAGGATGCCGAAGTTGACCAGATTGGCCCGGTGGATGCGGGCCATGGACTTGGCGATGACCGCCGCCACGCCCAGGTAGCGCGGCCCAAGAGCCGCATGTTCGCGGCTCGACCCCTGGCCGTAGTTCTCGCCGCCGAGGATGATGCCCTTGCCGAGCTTTTTGATGCGCGGCACGAACTCGGCGTCCACCCGGCTGAAGATGTATTCGCTAATCGCCGGAATGTTGGAGCGAAGCGCCGTGATCTGGGCCCCGGCCGGCAGGATGTGGTCGGTGGTGATGTCGTCGCCGACCTTGAGCGCCACCTTGGCCTCGATGCGCTCCGGCAGCGGCGTGAAAGGCGGCAGCGGCGCGATGTTGGGGCCGCGCCGGATCTCCACGCCCTCGCCGCTCTCCTTCGGGTAGAGAAACAGATGGCGGATGTTGGGAGCATTGTCCGGCAAGGTGGCCTTGGCCGGAGCCTCGCCCCAGGTGGCCGGGTCGGAAAACTCGCCGCGCAGCGCGGTCACGGCCGCGGTCTGCGGGCTGACCAGATAGACCTTGGCGTCCTGGGTGCCGGAGCGGCCCTCGAAATTGCGGTTGAAGGTGCGGGCGCTCACGCCGCCGGAAACCGGCGAGCCGCCCATGCCGATGCACGGACCGCAGGCGCACTCCAGAATGCGCGCCCCGGCGTCGAGCAGCGGATCGATGCGGCCGGCCGCGGCCAGCATCTTGAGCACCTGCTTGGAGCCCGGCGCGATGAGCAGATCGGTGGTGGGATCGATGCGCTTGCCCTCCAGGATGTCGGCCACGGCCATGAGGTCGGCATAGGAGGAGTTGGTGCAGGAACCGATGCAGGCCTGGTCGACCTTCATGCCGGCAAGCGAGGCGATGGTGGCGGCCCGGTCGGGCATGTGCGGCGCGGCGGCCATGGGGGTAAGCGCCGACAGGTCGATCTCCACCACCTCGTCGTAGGTCGCGTCGGGATCGGCGGCAAGCGGCGTGAAGTCCTCGGGACGTCCCATGGCGGTCAAAAAGGCCTTGGTGGCCTCGTCGCTGGGGAAAATGGAGGTGGTGGCCCCGAGTTCGGCCCCCATGTTGGTGATGACCGCCCGCTCGGGCACGGACAAGGTGGCCACGCCCGGCCCGGCGTACTCGATGACCTTGCCGACACCGCCCTTGACCGTGAGCATGCCGAGCAGCTTCAGGATCACGTCCTTGCCCGTGGCCCAGCCGGTAAGCTTGCCGGTCAGGTTGACCTTGACCACCTTGGGCATGGCGATGACGTACGCTTCCCCGGCCATGGCCAGGGCCACCGACAGGCCGCCCGCGCCCATGGCCATGGCGCCGACGCCGCCGGCCGTGGGGGTGTGGGAATCGGAGCCGACCAGGGTCTTGCCCGGCTTGGCGAAATTCTCCAGATGCAGCTGGTGGCAGATGCCCGTGCCCGGAGGCGAGAAGATGATGCCGTACTTGGCGGCCACGGTGCGCAGATAGGCATGGTCGTCGGGGTTGCGGAACCCCATCTGCAACGTATTGTGATCCACATAGCTGACGGAAAGCTCGGTGCGCACGCGCGGCAGCCCGATGGCCTCGAACTGGAGGTAGGCCATGGTGCCGGTGGCGTCCTGGGTGAGCGTCTGATCGATGCGCAGGGCGATTTCGGACCCGGGGGTCATTTCGCCGGAAACAAGGTGATCCTTGATGATCTTCTGGGTCAGATTGAGCGCCATGGAAGGTCCTTTTTGATATGACGGAAAGGGGAAAATGTCCGGCCTGCATGCCTTTCCCGGCCGGTGAAGTCAAGGGCCGGGCGCTTCGCCACGGTTTCCCGTATTGACAGCACCACAGGGCGGGGGCACTGCTCTACAGTTGGAAACAAAGGAGTCCGCCATGGATTTTCAAGACGTCATGCGGTCCCGCCGGGCCGTCAACTTCTTCGCCCCCGACCGGGACGTGCCCCCGGAAGACCTGGACAAGATCCTCGAAACCGCCACCCGCGCGCCCTCCGGCTTCAACCTCCAGCCCTGGAAGGTGGCCGTGCTGCGCGAGCCGGCCCAGAAAGCCAAACTGCGCGCCCTGGCCTGGGACCAGCCCAAGGTCACCGAAGCGCCCGTCATCCTCATGTTCCTGGCCGACACCGAAGCCTGGAAACTCTACTCCCCTTCCTTCGAACGCCAATTCTCCTACCTGGTCGAAACCGGCCACTTCAAACCCGAGGACCGCGACGCCTTTGCCGCCTCGGTCAAAAGCCTCTACGGCGAAACCCCGGAAAAATCCCTGGCCTTCGCCGTCAAAAACACCGCCTTTTTCGCCATGACCGTTATGTACGCCGCCGCCGACCTCGGCTACGTCACCCACCCCATGGACGGCTTCGACCACGACGGCGTGCGGGGGGCCTTCTCCATCCCGGACACCTTCTGGATTCCCCTGCTTATGGCCGTGGGACACATGAAGCCGGGCACCGACGTCGCCCCGCCCAAATGGCGCTTCGATCTCGACGACATCACCTACAAGCTCCCCGACTAACTCCCGGAGAAACCGCCATGAGAACCATCCCCGGACTGCTCGTGGCCCTGGCCGCCCTGCTCCTCGCCGCCGGCCCGGCGGCACGAGGCGCTTAAGCGCCTCGACGCCGGACACGATTGCGGCGACAAGATCGCCAGCGGCGAAGCGCCGCATTGAAGATAATATGGAGAAAAGAAAGGAGATTCTTATCGCAGCAAGCCGATCAGCTTTTCCGCGACAGGACTGAAGAAGGCGATGGCCAGGGCCGTAAGGCCAATAAGCACCTTGACCATATTTTCGAGCCGGGCAAGACGGGCGTCCAACATGCCCAGCCGTTTTTCCATGCGCACTTCGAGCTGCGCCAGATCAGCTTTGGTCGCCACCTCCCCCAACAGCGCGTCAGTGGCTCTTTTGTCAGCCGTCTGATAACGCCTCGATAATGGGTTTGGCCGCTTCTTCCCCAAGCGCTTTCCCGATGGCTTTGGATTGGTCGAACAGGAGCGTCATGTATTTCTCATGTGCCGCTTAGCGCAAGAAAGTCAATCCAAAATCATACATGTCTTCCTCGCCCCAAAGGGGCGACGGCGTGGTGGAGGCGGAATTTGTCCGGGACGAGCTTGTCGCGAAGCGGCATGCACCGTCCCGGCAAATTCCGCCTCCATCTTCACTCCCGGCCTTGCCGGCAAGCCATCCCCACTCCCGCCCAGCCAAAGCCGAGTCGGGGGGTCCGGGGGGCCCGTGGCCTCCCGGCGGGGGGGCAGGGGGCGGAGCCCCCGCCGGGGTCCGGGGCGGCGCCCCGGTTCTCCCGTGCCGCCTCCCCTGCCGGCGTTTCGCCTAAACGTTGAACAGAAAGTGCACGACGTCGCCGTCGGCCATGACGTAGTCCTTGCCTTCCTGGCGCAGGACGCCGGCGGCGCGGCATTTCGCTTCGGACTGGTGCTTGATGTAGTCGTCGTAGCCGATGACTTCGGCGCGGATGAAACCGCGTTCGATATCGGAGTGGATCTGGCCGGCGGCGGCGGGGGCTTTTGCTCCGGCGGTCAGGGTCCAGGCGCGGACTTCCTTGGGGCCGGCGGTGAAAAAGCTGATGAGGCCGAGGGTATGGTAGGCCAGACGCGCCACCCTATCGAGACCGGATTCGGTCAGGCCGTAGGAGGCGAGAAATTCCTGGCGCTCGTCGTCGGTCAGCCCGGCCAGCTCCTCTTCCATGCGGGCGCAGACCACGACGACTTCCGCGCCGCGGGCGACGGCGATTTCGCGCACCTTGGCGACCAGCGGCGATTCGCCGTTGGGGTCGTCCTCGCCCACGTTGGCGCAGTAGATGACGCGTTTGGCGGTGATGGGCCGGATGTCGTCAAAGAGCGCCTGCATGGCCGGGGTATCGGCCCCTTCGACGCTGGACGCGGGCTTGCCGTCCATGAGGTGGTCGGCGAGGCGTTTGCCGGCGGCGACCTTGTCGAGCAGTTCCTTGTCCTTGCTGCCCTTGGTCTGTTTGACGAGGCGGTCGAGCCTGTTCTCGAGGACCTGGATATCGGCCAGGATGAGTTCGGTGTCGATGACGTCGATGTCGCGGGCCGGGTCCACGGAACCGGCCACGTGGACCACGTCGTCGTCCTCGAAGGCGCGGGCGACGTGGACGATGACTTCGGTTTCGCGGATATGGGCGAGAAATTTGTTGCCGAGCCCTTCTCCCTTGCTGGCTCCGGCCACAAGTCCGGCGATATCGGTGAAGCGGACGGTGGCGGGCACGATCTGGGCCGGGTTGACCAGGGCGGCCAGGGCGTCGAGGCGCGCGTCCGGCACGGGCACGATGGCGACGTTGGGCTCGATGGTGCAGAAGGGGTAGTTGGCGGCCTGGGCGTTCTGGGCCTTGGTGAGGGCGTTGAAAAGGGTGGATTTGCCGACGTTCGGCAGACCCACGATGCCGACGGAAAGGGCCATGGGGCGGTCATCCTTTTACGGCGGAGCGTCCGCCGGACGGGGCCGGGAGCGGCCGTTTTCAAAAGGGAGCCGGGGCACGCGAAGGCGTCCCCGGCCCGATCATTTAAGCTCCCGCGTACGCAGGACGGTTTTTTCCAGAAAGTGGATCAACTCGTAATCCGAGGCCATGCGGGAAAGCGCCTTGGACACGGTCATGCTCAAAAGCTTGTCGAACTCGGGCTCCACGCCATCGGCCGGCAGCTTCCAGACGGTTTCGCCCTCGTAGCGGCGGGTCATGGTCCGGCCGTTGTTGTCGGCGGTGACGACGATGACGGCCACGGCCTTGGCGGCGAGATGGGCTCCGTCCTTGCTTGGCTTATAGGCCAGATTCTTGAGTTCCACAGTGACGTTTCGCACCACGGACTCGCCGGCCGGGGCCGGGGTGAAGCCCTTGTCGCGCAGGCCCTTTTCCACGGCGATGCGCATGGCCGGAGCCGGATTGCAGGCCGTGGTCAGCTTGCCGGCGAAGGAGGACGTGGGGTCGCAAAGCCCCACTTCGTCGCTCGGCCGGGCGTCCACGACCTTGACCGCGACTGCGACGCCGCGTCCCAGGGCTTCTTTCTCCACGACAACCGTGGGCCGGACCGTGGCTTGTTGCCCGGCGCAACCGGAAAGCAAGGCTGCCAGGACGAAAAAGGCCGCAAAAAGGGCCGACGCCCGGGGGCGTCGGCTCATATCGTGCGTATACTGCTTCATAAGGCGTCCCTGTCCGCTTTCAAAGCGGACGGCCCGTCTCTACAGGACCTTCTTCAGAGCCGCAAGGGCGGCGGCATAGTCGGGCTCGTTGGTCACCTCGGGCACAAGCTCCATGTAGGCGACCTTGCGGTCCGGGCCGACGACCAGCACGGCGCGGGAAAGCAGGCGCAGTTCCTTGATGAGCAGGCCGTAGGCCGTGCCGAAGGAGGCGTCGCGGTGGTCGGACAGCGTCACGATATTTTTCACGCCGGCGGCCTCGGCCCAGCGTTTCTGGGCAAAGGGCAGGTCCATGCTGATGACGAGCGCCTTGGCCTTGCCGGTCAGGCTTTCCATTTCCTTGTTGAACTTGCGGGCTTCCAGGTCGCACACGGCGGTATCGAGGGACGGCACGGCGATGAGGATAAGCCCCTTTTCCGTGAAGTCCGCCAGCTTGGCCGGGGCCAGCTCGTTGGTCAAAACGGTGAAATCCGGAGCCGCGTCGCCGACGCCCACGGGATTGCCGGAAAGGGTCAGGCCATTGCCGAAAAAGGTAATCAGTCCGGTACGATCGCTCATAAGCGTTTTCCTCCTGTGGATGGTACGTCGTCCGGGGGACGACTGTGCCATGTTATGGACCTTGGCCCATCCAGCGTCAACCGGCAGGCGATCCGGGCGCTTATTTGACCGGCACGAGGTAGGAGCGCCAACAGCCGGCGCAGCCTTCGGGCGGCGTGTCGGTATCGTGCTTGTAGCGGAATTCCCGGTAGTCGGGCTCGTTCCAGATGGCGGCGAGGGTATCGGTGTGCAGGTTGCCGCGCACGTCGTGGGGGAAAGGGACGTCCTGGCCGTGGAAGCGGTAGCTGGACTCGCCGGCAAGCGGCACGTTTCGCAGCGGACAGGGGCTCACCGCCCCGTCGGCGGCGAGAAAGAGGCCGCTGCCGGGCGTATCCGGGCAGTGAAAGCGCGAGACCCCGCCGTGGACGAGCCGGCAGTCCAGGCGGATGCCGCGTCCGGCGGCGTCGACGGCGGCCAGGCGCATGGACTCGGCCACACGGTCGTAGGCAGCCTGATCCTCGGGCACGATGACGTCGAACTCGGTATGCTGGCTGGTGGCGTAGGACAGCGGCCGCACCAGGGCCGAACGCACGCTTATGCCCTCCAGAAAACGCGGCAGTTCCTCGAGTTCATGGCCGAGCAGCCCCGAGCGGGTCAGGCTGTAGCGCACGATCACTTCCGGCAGGTGGATCTCGTGCACGGCCTGGACGGTGCGCAGGCGGTCCATGGCCGAAAGCACCGCGAAAAGGCTGGTGCCGCGCCGGCGGAAATTGGTGTCCTCGGTCAGCCCGGCCAGGGGGAAAACCACGGCGTCGATGCCGTCGCGCACCAGCGCATTGGCGTGGGCGTCGGTGAAGCGGCCGGCGTCGGTGCAAAGGACGGCGCGCGCGCCCTTCTTTTTGGCCAGGGCCAGCATGGCCAGGATGTCCGGGTTGGCCAGGGGATCGCCCCAGCCCTGGAAGCGCACCTCGGCCACGGCCGTGATGGCGCCCAGCAGCTTCTCGAACAGGGACAGCGGCAGATCCTGTTCGAGCCAGTGCTTCTTGTGGCTGGCCCTGATGGTGTAGCCGGTTTCGGCGCGGCTGCGGGAGGAGGCCTCCACGTGCAGCACATCGAGGATGATCGGGGCGGCCATCACCGGGCGGTCAGGGCGGCCGCGGCAAAGGTCACAGCCGAGGCGGTTTCGGATTCGCGCATGATGTCATGGCAGGTGACGGTCAGGGCGCAGGAGGACACGACCTCGGCCAGGGTGGCCAGGGAGGCGAGCCCGCACACGTTGTAGCCGTCGTCGACCCGGGCCGATTCCGCCCAGAAGGCCTCGGGATCGCCGGCCGCCAAAGCGGCCAGAAGCGCCGCGTCGTGGGCCATGGCCTCCTGCTCCAGCTCCAAGGCCGGCTTGTCGTGGCCGAACTTGGGGCCGATGTGGGAAAAATCCACGCCCGCGACGAAAAGCGTGTCCGGATCGGCGGCCATCCCGCGCAAGGCGTCGAGAAACGGGCCGGCGTAGTCGAGGAAGGCGCTGCGGGACTGGGCCGACAACACACTTCGCGGCGAACCGCACAAGACCGGCACCAGGCTGAAATCGCCGACCAGCACATGGCGCAAAAACACGGCCTGAAATTCCACCGAATGCTCGTCGCGGTGCTGCAGATCACCCGGGTCGACGCAGGCCCCGCCGGCCCGACGCAGCCCGGCAACCGCCGCCGCGTCGGCCGGGATGTTCCCGAGCGGCGTGCCGTAGGCCTTGTCGGTCAGGCAGTAGAGGCCGCGCAAAATCTGATGTCCCACGCCGAGCACCACCACCCGCTTCGGGGAAAGCCCGCGCAGGGGGGCGTAGGCGGCGGCGTAGCCGGCCCTGCCCGCCTCGGGGTCGATGTGCGGAGCGATGGCGGCCAGGATGCGCCCGTCGCCTAAGGAAAATTCCGGCGCATCGGCCAGGATGGCGTCGAGATAGGGCACGAGCAGTTCCGGATTGTCGGGATAGGCCGGGCCGGCGAAAAGGGGCTCGCGGATATCCCGGGCCGCGAATGCGGCGGCGGCCTCGGCCTTTTTGGCCTGATAGCGGGGGGTATCGAGGAGTCCGCCGGCGTCGAGCTCGGCCAGCACCCGCTCGATGTCCTCGACCGTCACCGGCCGGCCGTCCTGGAGCGCCGTGATCTCCCGTTCGAGGTCGGCAAGCGAGCGCTGCCCATCCATGAGCGCGAGAATCGGCAGGAGTCCGGCCGGCACGCCCGTGCCGTAGGGCACGAGCCCCAGCCGGTCGCGCACGAGGATCATGGAGCGGCCTTCGTGGGTGATGGGAACGAATTCCAGGTCGTGCCGGGCACGAGGATATTGCATGCGCCTGTCCTTGAAAATTCTTCTCATCTCCAAGATAGCCCAGGCGGCGCGCCTTGGCAACGCCGGGACAGTCCTGTCGCTGCGGCGCGCCCAATGCGGTCCGACGCGCCCCGCCGCCTTGATTTCCCCGGGCGATACGGCTACCTCAAGCCCCGACCGGCCCCGTGCGCCGGCCTATCCTCAAATACGTCCGCAACGGGAACCCCATGCACTTTCGCAAAGCCCTGCTCATCAGCCACATCACGGACCTGGCCGGCCCGTCCGAGGCCCTGGAGAACTACCTCCGCGAACGTTCCGACGTCCTCGGCGTCATCTACCACCCGTTCCACTACTGCTCGGACCGCCGCTCCATCGCCCGCAAATACGTTTCCGGGAAGCTCGCGACAGAAAAGAAACGTTGCGGACTGACGCTCCCCAACCTGCTGACCTATTTCAAGGACGCGCTCTTTTCGCTGGTCTTTTTCTTCTCCCTGGGCGGCCGCTACAACGACTGCGTGGCCTGCGACCCGTTAAACGCCGTGGTGGCCATTCTCCTCAAGAAATGCCGGCGGATCGACCGGGTGGTCTTCTACACCATCGACTGGATGCCCGGCCGCTTCGCCAACCCGGTTTTAAACGCCGTCTACCACGCCCTGGACCGGTTTTGCGTGAAAAACTGCGACGCGGCCTGGAACATCTCGCCGCGCATCGTGGACGTGCGCCGGGAACAGGGGCTGCCGGACGCGCGAAACGTGCTCGTGCCTGTCGGCGTGGACCTGGAAAAAATCGACCTGCCGGACAAGTCCGACCGCGCGCCGCGCGATCTGGTGCTGCTGGGAGCCCTTGCCCCGTCCAAGGGCGTGGATCTGGTCATCGAGGCCTGGCCGCGCCTTATCGCCCGCTTTCCCGACCTGCGCCTGCACGTCATCGGCAAGACGCCCAACGACGCCGTCGAGGACGGCGTGGTCTACGCGCCCTACGAGCCGCGCCTGGGCGCACTCGGCGACTCCGTCATCCTCCACGGCGTCATGAACCACGACAAGGTCCTCGAAACGCTGCCGGCCTGCGACATCAGTCTGGCCCTCTACCGCCCCACGGACAACAACCTGTCGCGCTGGGCCGACCCGAGCCGCGTCAAGGACTACCTGGCCTGCGGCGTGCCGGTCATCATCACCGACGTGCCCGAGATCGCCAAGGACGTGGCGGCCGAGCAGGCGGGCGTCGTGGCCGATTATACGTCCGAGGCCGTGGAAGCGGCCGTGGCGGCCATGGTCGAAGACCCGGCCAAATGGCGGGCCATGCGACAGGCGGCCGTCACGTACATGCAGCGCTACCGCTGGTCGACGATTTTCGACGCTTCCTTCGAAGCGGCCCGGGGATAGCCGCCGGGCTCCGCCCGGACCCGGCAGGGGCGCTGCCCCTGCACCCCGCCGGGGGGCCATGGGCCCCCCGGTCCCCCCTTCCGGCGGGCGGCGCTGTCCCCGGCGTCCCGCCGGGGAC
>NZ_JBLODY010000092.1:0-15025 GCF_047785625.1 Solidesulfovibrio sp. C21 | reverse complement strand
GGATGTTATCCGTACAACATCTGTTACGATAAAAATTTTAGGAAGGGGAGAGCGCGAGAGGGGAAACCCTTTTTTAAAAGGGTTTCCCCTCTCGCACTGTCTTCTCCCTTCTTAAAATACAAATCCCACTTCCGACAGCCGGCGGGCGACTTCGTCCACGATGCGGCGTTCTCCGGCCTCGTCGGCCGCCTCGAAGGTGACGGAGAAGCGGACGTAGGGGCCGGCGTCGTCCCAGGGCACGGAGGAAATGAGCTTTTCGGTAATGAGGAACTGGGAGAAGTCCTCGGCCGAGGCGAATTTCCGGCCGTCCTTGGTGCCGGCGGGAATCCGGGCGTAGAGGTAGAAGGACGCGCCGGGCTTTTTGACGGCGAATCCCAGGCCGGACAGGGCCGCGACGAGCATGTCGTGGCGGCGGGAATACTTGGCCGCGGTCTTCTCGGTGATCCCGGGGT
Source organism: Solidesulfovibrio sp. C21 (assembly GCF_047785625.1). Lineage (NCBI taxonomy): Bacteria > Pseudomonadati > Thermodesulfobacteriota > Desulfovibrionia > Desulfovibrionales > Desulfovibrionaceae > Solidesulfovibrio > Solidesulfovibrio sp. C21. Next base: position 14,573 of record NZ_JBLODY010000092.1, on the reverse strand, counting down.
GCTCCAGGCAGTACACGCCGGCCTTCTGGATGGCGGCGAACTGGCCGGAATCGTTGTTGTCCTTCACGGCGGCGAAGCCCTTGACCACGAGTTCGTTGCCGCACACGAAGGCCAGACGCCAGCCCGTCATGTTGTAGGCCTTGGACAGGGAGTGGATTTCCACGCCCACGTCCTTGGCCCCGGGGGCGGACAGGAAGCTGAAGGGCTTGCGGCCGTCGAAGGTGAGCGCGGCATAGGCGGCGTCGGAGACGACGATGACGTCGTTTTCCTTGGCGAAGCGCACCACCCGCTCGAAGAAGGCCGGGGTGGCCGTGGCGCCGGTGGGGTTGTTGGGATAGTTGATATAAAGGAGCTTGGCCCGCTTGCGCTGGTCCGGGGTCAGGGCGTCGAGATTGGGCAGGAAGTCGTTTTCGGGGGTGATCGGCAGGTTGACCACCTCGCCGCCGAGGCCCCGGGTGGTGCTGCCCATGACCGGATAGCCGGGCACGGTCATGATGGTGATGTCGCCGGGGTTGATGAAGGCCAGGGGGAGCAGGGCCAGCACCGGCTTGGAGCCGATGCCGTGGACCACCTCGCCGGCCGGGTCGATGCCGGGCACGCCGAAGACCCTGTCCATATAGCGCGCGGCCGCGTCCTTGAAGGCCTGGACGCCGTTGTCGGTATAGCCGCGATTTTCGGGTTTGCGGGCCTCGGTGCAGAGCACGTCGACCACTTCGGGCGCGGCCATCCAGTCTGGTTCGCCGACGCCGAGGTCGATCAGCTGCATTCCGGGGTGGGCGGCCAGGGCCGCTCTCTTGGCCCGCTTGATTTTTTCGAACTTGTAGAGGACCGTATCCTTGCCGAACTGATTGCCGCCGATGCGGTCGGCGAAGAGCTGCTGGATGTAGCTTTCGTTCATGGAGTCGTTTCGTCCTTTTTTAAAGGGGATGCTTGGCAGTACTGCGGCGGCGGGGGTGCCGTCAATCGTGCCCGGCCGGTGTAAAAAGGCCCGCCTCCAATCCGGAAGCGGGCCTTTTGCGTGTCGTTTATAAGCTCGATTACTCGGATTCGGCCGGAGGCGGAACCATGGACAGGTTGCCGCCCTCCACCTCGACCCGGACTTCGATGGCGATCTTCCACAGCACCGTGAGGATGATGCCGCCAAGGGCGAAGATCATGACCGAAACCATCAGTTCGGGAACCGTGGGCAGGTAAGAGGTGACCGTCTCGAAGGGGTTCGGCGTGAAGCCGCCGATCATCAGGGCCAGACCCTTGTCGATCCAGGTCGAGACGACCAGCATGATCAGGCCGAGGACCAGGGCCGGGGTCTTCTCCCGGATGGCGGTCGGGATGAGGAGGACCAGGCAGCCCAGGCCCAGGACCACGGCGGTCCACATGAAGGGCACGAGCTCGTAGTGGCCGTCCAGGCCCGTGAACAGGAAGCGGATCGGGGCGATGTGGGCCGGCATGTTGCTGTAAAAGGCGGTGAAGAGTTCGCACAGATACAGGAACACGTTGACGCACATGGCGTAGGTGATGATGACGGCCAGGCGCTTGAGGGCCTTGTCGCCGGGATCGAAGCCGGTGAGCTTGCGCACGAGCAGGGTCAGCAGCAGCAGGATGGCCGGTCCGGCGCAGAAGGCCGAGGCCAGGAACCGTGCGGCCATGACGGCGGTCAGGAAGTAGTGGCGCCCGGGCAGGCCGGCGATCAGGAAGGCCGTGACCGTGTGGATGGAGAAGGCCCAGATGACCGAGACGATGGCCAGCACCTTGCACCAGTGCGGCGGGGCCATGTCGTTTTTAAAGGCCTGCAGGCTGGTCCAGCCGACCAGGATGTTGAGGAACAGGTACCCCATCAAAACGCACATGTCCCAAAAGAGCATGGAATGGGGCGTGGCGTTGATCATCACGTTGAGCATGCGCTGCGGCTGCCCGAGGTCCACCACGATAAAGCCCATGCACATGGACACGGCGGCGATGGCCAGGAATTCGCCGAGAATGATCATCTTGGCGAACTGCTTGTAGTGGTGGAAGTAGTAGGGCAGAACCAGCATGACGGCCGAGGCGGCCACGCCGACCAGATAGGTGAACTGGGCGATGTAGAAGCCCCAGGACACGTCGCGGCTCATGCCGGTGATGACCAAGCCGTGGACCAGCTGGTAGAGCCAGAATCCCATGCCTAAAAGCATGAGCAGGCCCAGGCCGATCAACGTGCCCCAGTATCGAGGGCTTCCCTTGAGTGCTTTTTCCAGCATGGCTTACCTCACAGGATGTAATACACGCTCGGCGAGGTGCCGGCGTCTGGTTTGCGGCGGATGGCGAAGTGCTCGCGCAGCACCTTGCGGATATCCGAGTTCTCGTCGCCCAGATCGCCGAAGACGAGGGCGCCGCCGGCGGCTTCGACACAGACGGGCATCTTGCCGATGGCCAGGCGCTCGGCGCAGAAGTCGCATTTTTCCACAACGCCCCGCATCCGGGTGGGGTAGTGCGGGTTGAAGTTGTGAATGAACGGGCGCGGATCCTGGAAGTTGAAGCTTCTGGCGCCGAACGGACAGCCGGCCATGCAGTAGCGGCAGCCGATGCAGCGGTGGAAGTCCATCATGACGATGCCGTCGGGCCGCTGGAAGGTGGCCTGGGTCGGGCAGACCCGGACGCACATGGGCTGTTCGCAGTGGTTGCACAGCAGCGGAAACGCACGGTGCTCCACGTCCTCGGACAGGAATTGGCCTTGCTCGGTGGGGAAGGCCTCGTGGTAGGAGGCGCCCCAGAACCACTTGATCTGCTTTTTGCCCGGGATGTCGGGCACGTTGTGTTCGGTATGGCAGGCCGTGCGGCACTTTTCAATGAGTTCGGGGGTGAACTTGGCCGAGAAGACGGCCATGCCCCAGTGCTTGGCCTTGAAGCCTTTTTCGAAGTCCGCGGCCGTGGGCAGCGAGCCGGCAAAAGCCGGGGCGTCGCCCAGGAAGCCAAGGCGAGCGGCGCCGACGCCCATGGCGGACACGGCGGCCAGCTTTAAAAACTCTCGTCTGTTGCTCTTCATGGTATGATCCCCTTCGGTGGAGTTGTCACCGGGCGCGCCGGCCTAGTGTCCGCCCTCTTCGCCGTTTTGGGCGGGGGGAATGGGCGATTTCTGGTTCGGCGTAATGTTGTGGCAATCGAAGCAATAGGGGTTCACGCCAACCGTATCGTGGCACCGATCGCAGAACTTGGCCTTGTCCTTATGGCACCCCAGGCAGGTGTTCGTCAGGCTTTTGACGTACTTCTTGCCCTTGGAGTTGACGTAGATGTTCTCGCCGTCACGCACGGCCGAGTTGCGCCAATCGTTTAAGATCTGCATGTGCTTGTCGCGCATGACCTGGGCGTCCTCGATGCAGTCCTTCTGGTCCTTCGGGAGCTCCGGCTTCACGTCGAAACTCTTCCCCATATTGTAGCCGACGGGGACGAAGATGAGGGCCAGGAAGAACAGAATGCCGGGTATGATATATTTGGCATTGTACATAGGTTATTCCTCCTCAGCCTCCATCCCCGGCAGGGGGTTTTGCCTGAGATCGGTGGTGCGCTCTTTCTCGCCGTCGAGAATGAGCGCATTGCCCACCAATTCATGCACGCCGGAGACGCCGACACCAGGGGCCCAGTAGTCGCAAAGCGGCGGCAGGGTGGCGCGGTCGATGGCGCAGATGCAGGCCAGGTTGTTCACGCCGTGGCGGTCGCGCACGTACTTGACCGCGTTGCCCCGCGGCAGGCCGCCGCGAAGGCGCGTTTCGGTGAATTCCTCGTTGTTGAGGCCGGCGCCGCCGCCGCAGCAGAAGGTCTGCTCGCGGATGGTGTTCTCGGGCATTTCGTAGAACTGGCGGCAGACGTTTTTGAGGATGTAGCGCGGCTCCTCGAGCAGGCCCATGCCGCGGGCGGTGTTGCAGGAGTCGTGGAAGGTGGTGACGAAGTTGTCGTTGCGGGAAGGATCGAGCTTGAGCTTCCCGTTCTTGATCAGGTCGGCCGTGAACTCGCAGATGTGCAGCATCTTGGTGCCGGCGGCCGCGTCGAACTTGGTGCCGGTGATCGGGGAGACCGGGGTCTCCATGAAGTCGGCCGGGCCGTTCATGGTCAGCATGTACTGGTTGATCACGCGCCACATATGGCCGCACTCGCCGCCAAGGATCCACTTGACGCCCAGGCGCTTGGCCTCGGCGTACATCTTGGCGTTGAGCTTCTTCATCATCTTGTCCGAGGTAAAAAGGCCGAAGTTGCCGCCCTCGGACGCGTAGGTGCTCCAGGTGTAATCCAGTCCGAGGTAGTCGAACAGGATGATGTAGCCCATGAAGGTGTAGATGCCCGGGTCGGCGAAGATGTCGCCGGAGGGGGTGATGAAAAGGATTTCGCAACCCTTCTTGTTCACGTTGGGCCGGATGCGCTTGCCGGTGACTTCCTCGATGTCGTCACACAGGAAGTCCATCATGTCCTTGTAGGCATGGGGCTGGATGCCGAGGTGGTTGCCGGTGCGGTTGCAGTTGGCGGCCGGCTCGAGAATCCAGTTGATGTTGCAGCCCACTTCATGGAGCAACTCGCGGGCCATCATGGTGATTTCGGCGGTGTCGATGCCGTAGGGGCAGAAAAGCGAACACCGGCGGCATTCCGTGCACTGGTAGAAGTACAGGAACCATTCCTTGATGACGTCTTCTTCGAGCTTGCGGGCTCCGGCCAGCTTGCCGAGCACCTTGGCCGCGGCCGAGAACTCGCCCCGGTAGATGGAGCGCAAAAGTTCCGCGCGCAGCACCGGCATGTTTTTGGGATCGCCGCCGCCGATGAAGAAGTGGCACTTGTCGGCGCAGGCGCCGCAGCGCACGCACACGTCCATGAAGATCTTAAACGAGCGGTACTTCTTGAGCTTCTCGCGGAACTTCTCCATGACGATACGCTTCCAGTCGGGCGGAAGCTTCCAGTCCTCGTCCATGGGGCTCCAGACCCTGGGGTTTGGCATGCCGAGGTACTTGAGAATGTCGGGCTTGGTCGGATAGCTGAAATTGCCGGGCCGAAACGCGGTCTTGGTGTCCATCCACGATTTGACCGGCGTGGTGTAGTTGATTTTGATGAGTTCTTCCGGTGGCGGATACTTGGCCATGGTCGCTCCTCACTTCTCTCCAGAATAGGTAGGTTTGGGCCCGCTTAGGCTTGCTTGTCCACGGGAAGACCGGCTTCGATCATCTTCTCGCGGAAATCGTTCTCATAGGCCTCGTACGAATGGGGCTTCACGCTCGGGTCGTTCCAGGGATTCACCCACATGGCCCGCCGGCTCATATTGGGCACGACGCGGGTGGGAGAGAGGAAGACGCCGCCCATGTGCATGAGCTTGGAAAAGGGAAAGTAGATAAAAAGCGCGCACACCAGGGTCAGGTGGGCGTAGACGGCCGGATCGAGCTGTTCCTTGGGCAGGTGCGGATGCAGGGTGACCAGCCCCATGGCCAGCTCCTTGACCGCGATCACGTCGACCTTGACCGCGTAGCGCATCCAGATGCCGGTCAACGCGATGCCGAGGATCAGGAGCAGGGGGAAGTAGTCCTGCATGAGCGAGATGTAGCGCACCTTGCCGTCGAAGACGCGCCGGGCCAGCAGGAAGAGGAGGCCGATGACGATCAGCGCGTCGGTCTGGTACAGGATGGGCAGGCCGATCTGCATGATGGTGTCGAAAAACTCCGTCACGTGCACGGCCCAGGGCACCGGGGCCATAAAAAAGCGCAGGTGCCGGATCAGGATGACCAGAAAGCAGTAGTGGAAGAGCAGCGCGAAGCCCCACAGCCATTTTTCCGAGCTGTAGGCGACCTTGGGACCGTCCTGCTGGAGCTTCACCGAGGTGTTGCGGAACAGCGACCGGAAGGTCAGCACCTCGAAGAGCATGCGCATGACCACGCCGCGCTTGTCGTAGGGGTTGTCCCAAGGGTTGTTCTTGATCCAGGGCAGCGATTTCTGCTGACCGCCGGTGGTGGGGATGCAGAAAGGAACCGGGATCTTGGCCCAATTCACGATTCGCAGGGTAAATCCCACCATGAAAACAATGATCGCGATGTACGGGAGGACGATCCCGAACAGCGCCCCCATCCCCATCCCGGCGCCCAGCCAGGGGATGACGATGAGCGCCAAGACCGCGAGTAAGGAATAAAACGCTGCCATGTACCCTCACCTCGTTAAAGGTTTGCCCGAAAGCGCCTCACGGTTCCTCTCCCTCGGCGGGTAAATCGCAGAGGAGATTGGCCCGCTTAAGGAGCCGGTCATATTGGTTCTTGATCTGGTTGATCCGTAATTCGACAATCTTTTCGCGGCACTGGCAATAGATGTCAAAGGCGAAAAGGGCCAACACGTCAATGGTCGATTCGAGGGCGAGCAGCTCGACAAAGAGGTCGTGTTCGGTGATCTGGGGCCACAGCGCCTCGCGTACGGCCTTTTTGAGCAGATAGATGAAGGCCGTGGCCTGGGACGGGGTGAAATCCTGGACGGCCCGCACCCGTACGATCTCGTCGAGCATGGGGGCGAAAACAGCCACGTCGGGCATGTTTTCCCCGCAAGCGGCCAGGGCCAGGAGAATGCCCCGCATGCCGATCTCGAATTTGTGCCGTACGGGATTGGCAAAGGGATCCTTCTGTTTTTTCCAGAGGACCGCCGTATTTTCGGCATAGGTGCCAAGGATCAGATCGAACCAACGATCAAGCACGGCCTTTTGCTCAAGGACCAGAAAATCCGCCAATTTAAGCATGAAAAATGTCCCTTTCTTCACAATCGCTTAGCAGCCAGATTCCTTATCAGAAAAGGACAAATTGTAAAGGCTGGAAAACCGCCGGCCGGGCCGTGCAACCCCCCGGAATCCCACTTGTTGCCTCTTGCGCGGAAAAATTGCTAGAATTGCAAAAAAAGAAGCGGTCCCATGAAACCCACGCCAAAACAGTTCGATATTCTGCGCGCCGTGGCGGCCTTCGCCACCGTGGAACGCTACCAGGGCACCCTGCCCAAACGGCAGGCCCTGTTCTTCGCCAGGGACGACCTCGGCGCGCTTGAGGATGCCGGGCTGCTTGAAAAGGTCAAGCTGTCCTATCCCTGCGGCAAGTCCATGGCCGGGTGGCGTCTGACGCCGGCGGGCAGGGCGCTTTTGCCCGAGGTCGAGCCGGAAGGGGGCGGCGAGTTGGAGGCCGAGCATCTGCGCATTCTGGGCGACGTCTACCACTACTCGCGCATCTCGAGCTTTCGCGGCATGATGCCCAAGGATCTGGCCAAGGGCGCCTTTGACGGCGACGACATCCGCGACCTTTTCACCCACGGCTATCTGCTGCGCATCCGGGTCAAGGGCCCGGCCAAGGGCAACGGCTGGGTGGTCTCCAACAAGGGCCTCGCCGCCCTGCGCGCCGCCGCGTCGCCGGCCAGGGTCTGCGCGGTCGCGGCCGGCGGGACCGAATCGGACTGACGGGGACGGGCGTATCGTCCGCCCTGTGTCCCTTGGAAAATCGCCGGATTTCTTAGGAAAAACGCACCATCATGGGATGATGCCGCTAGAATTCGCCCCGCGTGGTCGCTCTTTCGGGGCGGTGCGGGCACCACGACAGCCGCACGGCAAGCCCCTCGCGGTCTTCGGCCTGGCTGGCCTTTATCTCCACGTCGAGCATCACCGCCGGCGACAGGTTCATGGACACCCGGCCGGCCGAAAGCCCAAGCTGCCCGCTCCGCAGCTCCCGGGCCAGCGATTCCAGGCGGTCCGCCGCCTCCCACACGCCCATCACACCGCCCATGCGGGCTGTTTTCACGCCCATGCCGTCCTCCCCGGCCGCCTGCCGGCGGCCATGGCACCGCTTAACCGAACCCGGTGACCGGCGCGCGACAAGGCGGTTACGGACGCATGCGGCGGCGTCAGTTTTCGGCGCTCACGCGTTCGGCCAGGGCCAGGACCCCGAGCATGGCCTCGCGCACGGCCTGCTGCCTGACGGCCTGCCTGTCGCCGGTGAACTGGAAGTGTTGGGCGCTGACGGCGTCCGGGCTCTGCCAGGCTATCCAGACCGTGCCGACCGGCTTTTGGGGCGTGCCGCCGGAGGGGCCGGCGATGCCGCTTATGGCCACGCCGACGTCGGCCTTCAGTACTCCCCGCGCCCCCCGCGCCATGGCCAGCACGGTTTCGCGGCTGACCGCGCCCAGGGTATCGAGGATTTCCTGGGGAACGCCCAGCACGTCGCGCTTGATGTCGTTGGTGTAGGAGACCACGGCCCCGGCGAACCAGACCGAGGACCCCGACGTGTCGGTCAGCACGCTGGAGAGAAGTCCCCCGGTGCACGATTCGGCGCAGCCGAGCATCCATCCCCGTCCGGTCAGGGCCGCGCCGAGCCGGACAGCCAGTTCCAGCAAGGTTTCTTCCATGACGTCCTCCTTTTCCTCTTCTTCTCTAACTACTTGAACATATTGCCGTTGTCACGCCAGGATGGGGCGGCCGTCCCTCCTCGGCGTTGACAAGGTATTTTTGCTATGTATATACAATGAATATCTGTTGATGGGTAAGCACGGCCATTTTCGCAATGCCGGCCGGTACGGGCAGGTCCGCATTACAACGAATGGAATGGGGAGGCCAGCATGGAGACGTTGGTGACACGATGGGGTAACAGCCTGGGGTTGCGTATTCCAAAGGGAATAGCCACGGATGCGGGACTTAACGCCGGCGATACGGTCTGCATCATCAATGCGGAAGAGGGCATCCTCATAAAGAAAGTCCGCAAGCGGCCGCAGTACAAGCTGGAAGACCTGGTAAGCCGCATCACTGACGAAAACAAGCATACCGCGACGGATTGGGGCGAACCGAAAGGCAAGGAACTCTGGTGAGTCGGTTCCCGGAACGAGGTGATTTCGTTCACCTGGATTTCAATCCCCAGGCCGGGCACGAGCAAGGGGGGCCGCGTTACGCCCTGGTACTTTCGCATGGAGCCTATAACAGTGTGTCCGGATTGGCCATTGTGTCGCCGATCACGAGCCATATAAAAGGCTATCCCTTCGAAGTCCCCATTCCGGAAGGCGAGCGTTGCTACGGTGTTGTGCTCGCGGATCATACGAAAAGCATTGATTGGCGCGCGCGCAACCTCGAGGTCGTGGGCAAAGCTTCGCCAGAGCTTTTGGACGATGTGCTCGCGCGCTTTCTCACGCTGCTTACAGTGTAGTCTGGATCTTATAAATTCGTAAAAAGATTTTTCCCCCGAAACGTGCCGGCCGGCGTTGTTATGCTCGGTGTGCTTATTTGCGGCCGATGGCCCAGGCCAGCCGGCGCAGCACGTCCGGGTCCGGCGCATGGGGATTGTCCCCGGGGGCGGGGATGGGCAGGGCGTAGCGCCCGGCGAAGGGGGTGGTTTCGAGCAGTTCGTTTATGGCGTGGGCCAAAAGCACCGGCAGGGCCAGCACGTCGGCGGCGTTATAGGCGAGCAGGGTTTCCATGAGCGCCGGGTCGCCGCGTTTCATGTATTCCCGCCACAGCACCACGGCGAAGTAGCCGTCGACCCCGGTCAGGTCGCCCCGGTCCACGCCGTAGCGCGCCTCGCACTTTTTGAGCCCGCCCTTGACGCCGATGCCGGTGAGCACATTGCGCAGGTCGATATGGGCCTTGGGCAGCGTGGCCCGCAGGTGCGAGCGCAACACCGGCGCGTCGAAGCAGCGGCCGTTGAAGGTGACCAGCACCTTGCTCTCCAGGATGTCCGTGGCGAAATCCTGGAGGTTTTGGCCATGGGCGTAGGTGCGAACGGTATGGATGCCGTCGTAGAGGGAAATGGCCGTGACCTCGTTTTGGGGCGTGCCGTCGGTTTCGATGTCCACGCAGGCGAGGCGGTCGCGGAAGTCGAAAAAAAGCCGCCAGGCCTCGGCCGGGGGCAGGCGCTCGCCGAAGAAGTCGGCGTCGCCGGCGGCCAGCCGTTCCTTGGAGGCGAGCAGTTCGTTGCGCCACATGGGCACCTTGACCGACCCCAGGGGCGGCGTCTCGGCGTCGAGGAAATCGTCCCAGGTCAGGATGCCGTCCGCCCACAGGCGGCGCTCGGTGGTCGGTCCAAGGCCGGGCAGGTGCAAAAAGGTATGCTGCAACACGGAGTCGGGCTTACGCGTTTTGCGTCCCGGCCTCAACCTCGTCGGGCAGCCATGACGGCATCAAACCTGCAGGGGTTACGCCGACCCGGTTTTTTTTGCCGCCGGGCCGTCACCGTCAGTCCAAGGAAGGAGCGCGCATGCCGCGACAGACAGACGCCCAACGATCGAGTCGACCGAATTTTGACACCCGGGAAGTCCGGGAAACCGTCATTGCCCGCGAGGCATTTCGCCCCGGGCCGCTCGCCGACGATTTCGAGCGGTTGGCCAGCCCGGTCATGCCCATGAGCGAGCCCGACATCCTCAGCCTTCTGCTCAAATACTTTTATGCCGTGCTGTATCCGGGCTCCGAGGGACACGCCGTGTCCCTGGAGGAGATCAGCCTGCAACTGGGCCGGTTTTACGATTTGTGGTCGGAACAAGGCCCGGACGGCGCGCTGCCCCTGCCGGGGAACCTCAGCGCCTACCCGCTACGGATGCTGGCCGATCTGCCCCGCACGGCCCATATTTTCCGCTCCGTGGCCAATCGCCCCCTGCCGCCGGCCCTGGTCCAGGACCCGTACCTCGGCATCGACTGCGGCACCGGCTCCGGTATCCTGCTGGCCGCCGGCTGGCTTCAGGCCAAGCGCAACGGCGTGGCCGAAACGCAGCTTTACGGCATCGAATACGATACGGATGTGGCCCGCCGCACCGGGGAAGTGCTGGCGGGGCTCGGCCTCGGGGTCACCCTCGAGGCCGACGCCCGCGACCCGGCCGTGTATGCCGGATTGCCCGACGGACCGGTGGCCTACGTGGCCAACGAAAACGTGGCCGCGCCCACGGCCAGGCTCACGGCCGAACCCTTTTGCGCCATCCACGCCGCCCTGTTTTCGGTCCTGTCCAAGCGGCTCAAGCACGCGTTTTTCTTTCCCGAGGCCCTGGTCGTGCGTGACCGGGACGCGGAACTCGACGTGGTGCTCTCCAAAAACAACCGTTTCCAGATCCCGCGCCACTACCGGCATCTGCGCCCCCGGCCGCGCTCCATCGTCCTCGAAGGGCGGTTGACGCGGCTGTGGCAGATCGGCAAATCCTTCCGCCAATACATCCCCGAAGCCTGGCTCTCCGCCATGCCGGGGAGATGGTAGAAAAGTTTAAGAAAGAAACAGTGCGAGAGGGGGACCCTTTTTGAAAAAAGGGTCCCCCTCTCGCACTCTCCCTTCCCAAAAACTTTTAACGGTGGCAGGTTGTTATCGTTAAAAGTTGTTGGAAAGGTTCTCCTCCCGGTCTGCTTTTAAAGTGCACACCTTTTGCAAACGATCTCCGTGCCGATGCCGGAGTTGGTGAAGAATTCGAGCATGATGCAGTTCTCCACCCGGCCGTCCAGGATGTGCGCCTTTTCCACGCCCGAATCCACGGCCTCCATGCAGCATTGGACCTTGGGAATCATGCCCCCGGTCAGCACGCCGTTGGCGATGGCTTGTGAGGCTTCCCGGATGTCCAGGGAGGAAATGAGCGTGCGGTCCTTGTCCAGGACCCCGGCCACGTCGGTTAAAAGCACCAGCCGCATGGCCCCGAGCGCCGAGGCCACGGCCCCGGCCACGGTGTCGGCGTTGATGTTGTAGGTTTCGCCGTTCTCGTCCACGCCGACCGGGGCGATGACCGGAATGAATCCCTGGCCGAGCAGCGTGGTGATGAGCCTGGTGTCGATGCCCGTCACCTCGCCCACCTTGCCGAGGTCGATGATCTCGGGCGGCGCATCGCCTTTCTCGATGACCATCTCCAGCTTGCGCGCGGCGATGAGGTGACCGTCCTTGCCGGACAGGCCCACGGCCGAACCGCCGTTCAAGTTGATCAGGTTGACGATGTTCTTGTTGACCTTGCCGACCAGCACCATCTCCACCACGTCCATGGTGGCGTCGTCGGTGACGCGAAGGCCCTGCTTGAATTCGCTGACGATGCCGAGCTGCTTGAGCATATGCCCGATCTGCGGCCCGCCGCCGTGCACGATGACCGGGTTTATGCCGATGTACTTGAGCAGGATGATGTTGAGGGCGAAGCTTTTTTGCAGCTCCTCATCCACCATGGCGTGCCCGCCGTACTTGATGACCACCGTCTTGCCGAAGAACTTGCGGATGTAGGGCAGGGCTTCCAGCAAAAGCCGCGCCTTGGCGTGTTCGCGTCCCATCATGTGCCGCACTCCAAAAGTGGTGTATGAGAGCCTTATTTAGAATGTATCCTGGGGGGAAACCTTTCTGAAGAAAGGTTCTCCCCCCAGGCCCCCTTTCCAAAGACTTCTAATAGAAAAGAGCTAACGGTGTAACACGGATAACGTTAAAAAGTTGAGGAAGGGGAGAGCGCGAGAGGGGCTACTGCCCTTTTCAAAGGGTTTCCCCTCTCGCACTTTCTCCTCACAAAATATATCGCGACAGATCACGATTCTCGGCCACGTCCACCAGCTTGTCGCGGACGTAGGCCGGGTCCACGATCACGGTCTGGCCGCTTTGGTCGGAAGCCGCGAACGACAGGTCGGAAAGAATTCTCTCCATAATGGTGTAAAGCCGCCGGGCACCGATATTTTCCGTTTCCTCGTTGATGCGCTGGGCGAACTCGGCCACTTCGCGCAGGGCCTCGTCGGTAAAGTCCAGCGTCACGCCTTCGGTGCCGATCAGCGCCTTGTACTGCACGGTCAGCGCGTTTTGCGGCTCGGTCAGGATGCGGTAGAAGTCCTCGGCCGTCAGCGCCCGCAGTTCCACGCGTAGCGGAAAGCGGCCCTGCAATTCCGGCACGAGGTCCGACGGCTTGGAGAAATGGAACGCGCCGGCGGCGATGAAGAGGATATGGTCGGTTTTGACCATGCCGTACTTGGTGTTGACCACGCAGCCCTCGACCACGGGCAAAAGGTCGCGCTGCACGCCCTCGCGGGACACGTCCGGACCCGAGCCGCCGCCGGCCTGCTTGCCGCAGATCTTGTCGAGTTCGTCGATGAAGATGATGCCCGTCTGCTCCACCCGTTCCTTGGCCGCCTCGGCCACCTTGTCCATGTCCACCAGCCGGTCGGACTCTTCCTGGAGCAGCACCTCGTAGGCGTCGCGCACCCGCATGTTGCGGGTCTTTTTGCGCTGCGGAAAGACCTTGGAAAACATGTCCTTGAACTGCATGCCCATGTCTTCCATGCCCGGCATGGACATGATCTCCACCTGGGGGGAGGGCACGGAGATTTCAACGGGCACGATGCGGTCGTCGAGCTTGCCTTCGCGCCACAGTTTCCTGAGTTTCTCCCGGGTGCTCGCGCCGGCGGGTTCGCTTGGCGTCGCGGCCATGGCCGGGGCTTCCAGGGCGGCCGGCATGGGAATGGGATTTTCCCCGCCGCGCTGGGACTCGGGCAAAAGCAGGTCGAGCAGGCGTTCCTCGGCGGCTTTCTCCGCCTTGGCCGCGACCCGGTCGAGCTCCTCCTTGCGCACGAGGTTGACCCCGATTTCCATCAGGTCGCGCACCATGGATTCCACGTCGCGGCCCACATAGCCGACCTCGGTGAACTTGGTGGCCTCGACCTTGAAAAAGGGCGACCCGGCAAGCTTGGCCAGCCGTCTGGCAATCTCGGTTTTGCCCACGCCCGTGGGGCCGATCATGATGATGTTTTTGGGCGCGATCTCGTCGCGCAGCCCGGGTTCGATCTGCTGGCGACGCCAACGGTTGCGCATGGCGATAGCCACCATGCGCTTGGCGTCTTTCTGGCCGATGATGTATTTGTCGAGTTCGGAAACGATCTCGCGCGGCGTCAAACTGGCGTGCATGCGCTCTCCTTGCAATATGTCTGTCGCGTCCTTGGAATACAGGATGCGGATTTTGAGACCGACATATTTTTTAAAAAATACGGGTGTATTTTTTAAGGAATTTTAGCGGTCAATGGTCTCCACCACGATGTGGTCGTTGGTGTAGACACAGATTTCCGAGGCGATGAACATGGCTTTTTCCACGATTTCCTTGGCGGGCATGTCCGTGTTGCGCAAAAGCGCCCGGGCCGCGGCCAGGGCATAGGGACCGCCCGAGCCGATGGCCGCCACGCCGTCATCCGGTTCGATCACGTCGCCATTGCCCGACAAAAGCAGCACATTGCCCGCGTCGGCCACGATCAGCATGGCCTCCAGCCGGCGCAGATACTTGTCCTTGCGCCAGTCCTTGGCCAGCTCCACGCTCGCGCGAACCAGATTGCCGCTGAACTCCTCCAGCTTGGCCTCGAAACGCTCGAACAGCGTGAACGCATCCGCCGTGGACCCGGCAAAGCCGATGACCACCTTGTCCTGATAAATGCGGCGCACCTTGCGCGCGCCATGCTTCATGGCCACCGACTGGCCAAGCGTCACCTGTCCGTCGCCGGCCACGGCCACGCCGGCATCCGTGCGTACGGCCAGAATCGTCGTTCCGCGTAACTCCATGCGAATGCAACTCCTTTGGGGAGGGAGTGAAGATGGAGGAGGAACCGGGGGAGGGAACCCCTTTTTTCAAAAAGGGGTTCCCTCCCCCGGACCCCCACC
>NZ_JBLODY010000091.1:0-15570 GCF_047785625.1 Solidesulfovibrio sp. C21 | reverse complement strand
CGTCAAGGACGAATAAAAGACCGGGGGAGAACCTTTCTACAGAAAGGTTCTCCCCCGGTCTTTTATTCGTCCTTGACGTCCACGAGTTCGCGCCCCTCGCCGGGGTAGATGCGGCGGTCGGCGTAGGGCGTGGGCGTGGGCTCGGGCCACTTGCCGGGCTGAGGCTCGCTTCCCTCCCGGGCCGTGGCGCTCGGATGGGTGTCGCCCATGACCGGCGTGTCGCGGATATCCACGCCCGGCACCGGACAGCTGAACTCGATGGCGATGTTGTTGGGGTCGAAGGAGTAGACCGAGAAGATGAATCCGTGGTCGATGATCTCCGACACCCAGAACCCGGCCGCCTCCAGCCGGTCCCTGATCTCCCACAGGTCGTCGCGGTCGCGCACGCCGATGGAGACGTGGTCGAAGGCGTAGGGTCCCTTGACCGGCACGCCGTGGTCCTTTTCCGGGATGGGCGCGACGTCCGGCCACTCGAAAAAGGCGATCATGTCGTTTTCGGAGATTTCCAGGAAGTAGTGGCGGTAGCCCGGCCGGCCGAGCCCGGCCACCAGCCGCATCCGCAGCAGGTCGCGCCAGAAGCGGATGGTGGCGTCCATGTCCCGGGTGGCCATGGCCAGATGGTTGATGCCGGTATATCGCATGTCGGCCCCCCTTGCGGAGACGGCGGGGCTACGACTCGATGCCCAGGCTTCGCGGGTAGAACTCGCCCCGAAAAACCAACTCGGCCGCCCCGCGCAGATAGGTCTTGCCGTCGCGCAAAATCACGCCCAGTTCCTCGCCGCCGGTGGTGGTGATCACCGTTTCCTCGCCAGTGAGCCCAAGCTCCTTGGCGATGACGGCCGAAGCCACGGCGCCGGTGCCGCAGGCGTAGGTCTCGTCCTCCACCCCGCGCTCGTAGGTGCGCAGCGACAACTGCCCCTTGCCCGTCACGGCCACGAAATTGACGTTGGTGCCGGCCGGCTTGAAAAACTCGTGGTTGCGCACCGTGCGGCCAAGCCGCCAGACGTCCACCCTTTCCAGATCGTCCACAAACGCCACGACATGGGGCACGCCGGTGTTGACGCTGTGCAGCGTCATCTGGTGGTGCTTTTCCTCGACCTCCATCTCCAGCTCCATGTTGAGGCGCAGGTCCTTGGGCGCGGTCAGCCGCACCGTGACCAGATTGGAGTCGGGATCGACCTCCGCCTCGATGGGGCCGGCGTCGGTGCCGAAAACATGGCGGGCCGGCGCGATGCCGAGCATCCAGGCGAGCCGGGCCGCGCAACGCGAACCGTTGCCGCACATCTCGGCCCGGGAACCGTCGGCGTTAAAAAAGTGCCAGATGTAGGCCAACCCCGAACCCTCCGGGGCATGGTCGAAAAACATCATGCCGTCGGCACCCACGCCAAAGGCCTTCTGGCACACCGGCACGACGATATCGGGCATGGCTTGCGGATCGTAGCCCAGTTCGCGATTGTCCACGAAGACGAAATCATTGCCGCAGCCCTGCATCTTGAAAAACGGCACCGACGGGCCGCAGACAGCTTCCAAATCCATGTCGCGCTCCTTGTACGAAAACGTGATTACGAATTAGCAGATGTGCCACTCCCCGTCGAGGGGCCGCCTGGCGGGGCCGGCCCGGCCAGCACCGCTGGCGTCCACAGGCGCACGGAATTGATCAGCCAGAGCCGCCCGGCCCGGGCCAGATCGGCCGGGGTGAGCGTCGCCTCGGCCACCACGCCCCGGGCCAGCAGGCGCTCCCGCAACGTGCCGGGAAGCAGCCCGCAGCCAAGGGCCGGGGTGAGCAGCCGTCCGTCGATGGCGGCCACGAGGTTGGCCCGGCAGCTCTCGGTCACCTGTCCGGCCGTGTTTATAAGCAGCACGTCGTCACACTCCGGACAGGCGGCCAAGGCCCGGTCGTAGCGCGCCCGGCGCGTGGTCTTGTGGAAAAGGGCGGCATCGGAGGCCTCGACCGGCCTGTCCGCCCAGCCCAGGCGCACGGGTCCGGGTTGGCGCCTGCCCAGGGGGAAATGTTCGGTGCGCGCCGCGCCGTCCCGGGAAAGCAGCAGCCGCACCCGCCGGCGCTGCCCGGGACAGGCCACGGCCACGGCGTCGAGGGCGGCCGAAACGGCCGCGGCATCGTGGCGGAATCCGTAATACGCGGCCGAACGGGCCAGTCGGGCGAGATGCTCGGACAAAAAGGCGAAACGACCGTCCGCCAGTCGCAGGGTTTCCAAAAGGTCGAAGGGCTCCGGCGGGGTGTACAAAAATGCGGCCTTGATCCGGCATTCCTCGTATTCGTCCCGGGCATCGGAATCGTAGGTCACGCCGCCGCCCACGCCGAAACGACACTCCCCCGTGTCCGTGTCGCAAACGACGGTGCGGATGGCCACGGAGAAAACGCAATCCCCATCGGGGGCGACGTGGCCGAACGTCCCGGTGTAAAAGCCGCGCGGCCCCCCTTCGAGCTGCCGGATCAGCCGCATGGCGCTACGCTTGGGCGCGCCCGTGATGGAGCCGCAGGGGAAAAGCGCGCCAAGTAGCCCGGTGAGACCGACTTCCCGGGGGACGCGGGCGGTCACGGTGGAGGTCATCTGCCAGGCCGTGGCCAGCCGCGACACCTCGAAACAGGCCGGCACGGCAACGCTCCCGGGCCGGGCGACGCGCCCCAGGTCGTTTCGCAACAGGTCGGTGATCATGCGGTTTTCGGCCCGGTTCTTCGGGCAGGCGGCCAGGGCGGCGGCCTGCCGGGCATCCTCCGCCAGGGTGCGGCCCCGGGCCATGGTGCCCTTCATGGGCCGCACGACCACCAGCTCTCCCGTGCGCCGGAAAAAAAGCTCCGGCGAAAACGACAGCACCTTGTGCCGGCCAAGGTCGAGCCGGCAGCAAAAGCCGGCCGCCTGATGCCTCGCCAGCCCCTCGAACCAGGCCGAAGGATCGCCACGCAGGCGGCTGGCCAGCGACATGGTGTAGTTGACCTGATAAACCTCGCCCTGGCGGATGTTGTCGCGGATCAGGCCGAGGGCCGCGTCGTAGCGCCGGCGGGAAACGAGCGGCCGCCAGGGCGCGAGGGCAAAGTCTCCGGTCGCGGCCGGGCGCGCCGGGGGTGCGGACGGGGAGGGATAGGCGGCAACAAAGGCCAGGGGCGTTTCGCCCGGGGCATGGGTTTCCAGCCGGGAATCGAAGGCCGGGGCGGCCTCGTAGGCCAGGGCCAGCACGAGCCAGTGCCCCTGCCGGCGGCAGGCCTCGGCCGCCTCGAGCAGCGGGGAGATCTCGGAAAGCTTCCAGGCCGTCGCGGTCCAGGCGGGATCGTGAAAATACCGCGTCCAGCCGGCACCGCCGGCGGCAAAAGACGAAAAGCACGCCTCACCGAACATGAAAAATCCCGTTTCGCCGGCTAGCGCGGCAGATGCGCCCGGGCCACCCGCCACAGGTCCTCGTAGGAATAGCGGGCGCGAAGGGCCAGACACATCTCCTCGGACAGGACCAGCTTGAGCGACGTGTCGGCCAAAAGCGAGCGCCGATGCACTTCCAGGCGCTTGCGCAAAAAGGCCGCGTCAAAGCCGTCGGCCGCAAGTCCGAGACCTTCGGCGAAAAAAAGCGACCGCGTGGAGTCGATCAGCCGCCGGCAGACTTCCCGGCCCTCCCGTCGCACCACGGCCAGACAGTACATGAGCCGCACGAGAAGCACATCGGCGGCCAGGGCGTGGTCCACGGCGGCCGGGTCCGCCTCGCCCGGCTCCCCGGCCCGGTTTTTCTCCAGCAGGGCGTACACGCGCTCCATGGCGACCGCTTCGCGAATGGGCGGCACGGGGAAAAAGGCGGTCAAAAAGGACAGCACCCGCTGCGGATTGTCCCCGGCAACCATGGCCAGAAGCGTGCGGGCCATGCAGTCGAGCTTGCGGCGCACATCGGCCAGGGCCTGCCGCCGGCCGGCCTGATACAATCGCCGTACCGCCTCCTCGGGCAGGCTCGAACCGAAGGCCGTCTCCAGCAGCAGGCGGATGTAGGGTTCGGTGACGGTCTCCATTTCCTCCTGCACGACCTTGCCGCCCTTTTTGACGTCCATGAGCTTTTTGAGCGACAGCCAATAGGCGGCCACGGCTGTGGCCGGCATCTCCACGATATCCAGATCGGCGCGCGCGCTAACTTCCTGCGTCATGGGGCGGTGGCCTTTTGCGGGGAATGCGGATAATCATGACCCATTCCTGCCGACATCCGGCAGGATACGGCAACCATAGGACGAATCATTCGCCGCCGGCAAGGCCGGACGGCGCGGAGGCCCGCTATGCGCGGACGTTTGCTCAAAGTGCTCATGGTGGTGCTGGTCCTCATCCCCGTGGGGCTGACGGCCTACCTGGCCAACAACCTCTACCACCGCAAGGGCGTGCCCGAGGCCCTGGAAAACCTGACCAAACAGCTGTTCCGCTCCAAGGCCGACGAGCGCAAGGCCGAGGCCCGGGCCGTGGAGTTGGAACGCAAGACCAACGAACTGCAAACCGCCTACGACGCCCTGGTGGCCGACCTGCGCGGCGAGGTGGACAGCCGCGACATCCGCGTGCGCCAGTTCCGGGAAAAACTCGAAATCAATTTCGTGGACAAGATCCTCTTCGCCTCGGGCAGCGCCGAAATCACCCCGCGCGGCCGGGAAATCCTGCGCAAGGTCGGCAGCGTCCTGGCCAAGGTCAAGGACAAAAGCATCTACGTCGTCGGCCACACCGACTCCAACCCCATCCACTCGGCCCTCTACCCCTCCAACTGGGAGCTCTCCACCGCCCGTTCCGCCTCGGTCATCCGCTTCCTTTCGGAATCCGGCGGCGTGACATCGGAACGCTTCACCGCCATGGGGCGCGCCTTCTACCAGCCCGTGGCCAGCAACGCCACGCCCGAGGGACGCCAGGAAAACCGCCGCGTGGACATCATCGTGGCCGACGTGCCGCTTCTGGCCGGAGAAACCGGCTCCGAATCCATGCGCGGCACGGTCAATACCGGCCAGCCCTCGGAACACGACCTGACCGGCCAGCAGTCGGCCCCCATCCGCGAAACCGCGCCACAACCCGCCGCACAGCCGACGCCCCTACAAACCGCCCCGGCCGCGCCGGAACCCGCTCCGGCCACGCCGGAAACGTCCGCAGCGCCGGAAACACCTGCCGCGCCGGAAGGCGCGCAGCCGGCCGAACCCAGCGCAACCGCGCCGCAACCCGCGCCCGCCGAACAGCCGGCACAACCGGCCAAGCCGGAACAGCCCAAGCCCGGCTCCACGGCCACGCCGCCGGCCTCTCCCGAACTGCCGCCGACCCTGCCCGACCGGTCCGGGTCGGGAGCGACAGGATCATAAGCAACGGAAAGAGGTGGGGCTCTGCCCCACACCCCGCCGGGGGGCGAGCGCGCCCCCCGGTCCCCCCGATTCCGCTTTGGCTGATCGAATATCCTCAATTTTCAGCAAAAAAGTTCGCGAGGAAGGAGTACGCAATGCCGCATGTCACCACGCGTGGGATTCAAATCGAGTACGATACCCTCGGAGACAAATCCTCTCCGGCGCTCCTGCTCATCGCCGGCAACGGCGCGCAGCTCACCTTCTGGGATGTGCCGTTTTGCCGGGCTCTGGCCGACACGGGCCTTTTCGTCATCCGTTTCGACAACCGCGACGCCGGACTGTCCACGAAATTCGACGCGGCGGGAGTCCCGGACTTCATGGCCTGCATCAAGGCGGCCATGGAGGGAAAACCCGTCGAATCGGCCTATACCCTCGAGGACATGGCGGATGACTGCGCCGGACTGCTCGAGGGCCTCGGCATCGAAAAGGCGCATATCTGCGGCCTGTCCATGGGCGGCATGATTGCCCAGGTCGTGGCCTGTCGGCATCCGGAGCATGTTCTGAGCCTGACGTCCATCATGTCGTGCACGGGAAATCCCGAGGCGCCGCAGGGGAAACCCGAGGCCATCGCCGCCGTTGTCGCGACGCCGCCGGAGGGACGCGAGGCGTTTATCGAACACAGCCTCGATGTCTGGCGAAAGATCTGGAGCCCCGGCTTCCCGTTCGAGGAAGCACGGGCCCGGACATTCATGGAAGAGAGTTATGACCGGTGCCATTACCTGCCGGGGATGGCGCGTCAAAACACGGCCATTCTCGCCAACGGGGACAGGCGGCGCGCGCTTGCCGCGCTTACGGTCCCGACGCTGGTCATCCACGGAGCGGCCGATCCGCTGATCCCGGTCGCGGCGGGCGAGGATACGGCCCAGACGATTCCGGGAGCCCGGTGGCTGGTTATCGAAGGGATGGGGCACGATCTGCCAACGCCTGTCTGGCCACAAGTCGTAAACGCCATTTCGCACCTTACGCAGCAAACCGCATAGCCATCTTCCCCGCGGCGCTTCGCCGCTGGCGCGGTTGTCGCCGCAATCGCGTCCGGCGTCGAGGGGCACAAGCCCCTCGTGTCGCCGGGCCGATTGCGGCGACAAACATACGGCGTCCCATCACCCAAAGACATCAACCCTCACCCCACCAGCCCAACCCGGTAAAAGGGGGTCCGGGGGACATCAAGTCCCCCGGCAGGTCCAGGGCAGCGCCCTGGCAGAGAGTTGCAGGAGAGGCGGAGCCTCTCCTGCCGGGTCGCAGGGGCAGCGCCCCTGCCGCCTTCCCCGCTCCCTCCACTCCCGCTAGTCCCGCTCGAAATCGAACAGCCGGCCGCGCACGATGGAGTCACGGCCGAACTTGCCGCGTATGGCATCCAGGGCGGCGTCGATTTTCCCGCCGTGCTCGCGGTGTTTCCGGCCGGGGTCCTCGAAGAGGCTCAGCTGACGCGGTTCGTTGCCGAAGTTGGAGACGCCGACGCCGATGAGGCGCAGGGGTCGCGGCAGCGGTTCGGCCTCGAGGAGTTCCTTGGCCACCGCATAGATGACGGTGTCGCTTGCGGTGGGGTCGGGCAGGGTGCGGCTGCGGGTGATCTGGCGGAAATCGTTGAATTTGAGCTTGAGGGTGATGGTGCGGCCGGATTGATTGTCCTGGCGCAGCTCGCGGCCGACGCGTTCGGACTGGTGGAGCAGCCAGGCGGCGAGTCTGGCCCGGTCGGCGGTATCGGTGGTGAAGGTATTCTCGGCGCTGATGGATTTGGCCTCGCGCGACGGGTTGACGGTATCGCTGCCCTGGCCGCAGGCCCGGGCGTAGAGGTCGAGGCCCCATTTGCCCAGGTGGCGCTGCCAGAATTCGGGGGGATATTGCATGATTTCGCCGACGACGCGGACGCCCAGGCGGGAAAGGGTGGCCTGGGCGCGTTTGCCGACGCCGGGAATCTTGCCCACGGGCAGATCGGCAAGAAACAGGGCGACCTGCTCCGGGGCGACGAGGGTCAGCCCGTCGGGCTTGTCGTAGTCCGAGGCGATCTTGGCGATGAATTTGACGGGCGCGATGCCGACCGAACAGGCAAGTCCCGTGGCTTCGCGGATCATGGCTTTGAGACGTCGGCCGAGGGTCTCCGGGGGACCGAAGAGGGTTTCGGTGCCGGTGATGTCGACGTAGGCCTCGTCGATGGAAGCGGGTTCGACCAGCGGGGAGACGCTCTGGAGCGTGGCCATGACGACGCGGGAGACTTCGGCGTAGCGGCGGCGGTTGCCGGGCAGGAACACGCCGTGGGGGCAGCGGCGTTTGGCCTCGGCCACGGGCATGGCCGAGTGCACGCCGAAGGTGCGGGCTTCGTAGGAGGCGGCCGAAACCACGCCGCGCAGGTCCCGGCCGATGATGACCGGCTTGCCCAGAAGCGTGGGGTCGTCGTGCTGCTCGACGGAGGCGAAAAACGCATCCATGTCGAGATGGAGGATGGTCGCCATGCCCCGGACATGCGACGGCGACCCGGAAAAAGCAAGGGGGCGCGAGGGAGTTCCGGTTGGACAACGCCGCGCGTCCTTTGCTACAAGCGACATACATCCCCTTTCGACCTTTCAAGGAGGCGCCCATGCCCGTCGAGAATTGCCCCATCCAGACCCTCGACGCCGACTCCATTTCCTGCTCCATCCGTGAGCACATCACCCACTCCCTGGGCAAGCCCTGCGCCGAAGCCGGCAATCGGGACGTGGCCATGGCGCTGTCCAGGACCCTGCGCGACAGGCTGGTGGACAAGATGCTCGAAACCCGCAAGCGCTACCGCGACGCCCGGGCCAAGCGGATGTACTACCTGTCCATCGAATATCTTCTCGGCCGCTGCCTGGGCAACAACCTCTACAACATGAAGATCGACAAAATGTGCCGCAGCCTGGTCAAGGAATGGGGCTACGACCTGGAGGAGTTGCGCGAGTTCGAGCGCGACCCGGCGCTCGGCAACGGCGGGCTGGGGCGGCTGGCCGCCTGCTTCCTCGATTCCCTGGCCACCCTGGACATGCCGGGCTGCGGCTACGGCATCCACTACGAATTCGGGCTGTTCAAGCAGAGCATCCAGAACGACCGTCAGGTCGAGCAACCGGACTACTGGATGGCCGAAGGCATGCCGCTGCAAATCGAACGCCGCGACCAGTCCGTCATCGTGCCCATTTACGGCCGCATCGAAAGCCATCAGGGCCCGGACGGCTCCTACCTGCCGCTTTGGGTCGACTGGCAGGACTTAGTCGGCGTGCCCTACGACATCCCCATCGTGGGTTTCGGCGACAAGACCGTCAATTACCTGCGCCTTTTCGCCGCCCGCTCCACCGACAACTTCGACATGAAGATTTTCGACCAGGGCGACTACATCAAGGCCATCCACCAGAAGGTCTATTCGGAACTGGTCTCCAAGATCCTCTACCCCAGCGAATCCATCTCGTTCGGCAAGGAACTGCGGCTGACCCAGGAATACTTCCTGGTCTTTTGTTCGCTGCGCGACATCACCCGGCGCTTTCTCAAACAAAACCGCAACATCGAAGAGCTGCCCGAATTCATCGCCATCCAGCTCAACGACACCCACCCGGCCCTGGCCGTGGCCGAACTGATGCGCATCCTGGTCGACGAGCGCCGCGTGCCCTGGGACCGGGCCTGGAACATCACCAACCGGACCCTGGCCTTCACCAACCACACGCTCATGCCCGAATCGCTGGAAATGTGGCCGGTGGAGCTCATGGGCAAGGTGCTGCCCCGCCATCTCCAGATCATCTACGAAATCAACGCCCGTTTTTTGAGTCAGATCCGCCTGACCTCCAAGCCCGACGACGCCACCTTGCGCCGCATGTCGCTGATCGAGGAAGAAGGCGGCAAGCAGGTGCGCATGGCCAATCTGGCCGTGGTCGGCTCCCACTCCGTCAACGGAGTGTCCAAGCTCCATTCCGAGCTGGTCAAGACGCGCCTGTTTCCGGATTACGCAGCCCTGTGGCCCGGAAAATTCAACAACAAGACCAACGGCATCACCCCCAGGCGCTGGCTCTATAAGGCCAATCCCGGGCTGGCGGCGCTTATCACCGAGGCCATCGGCGACGCCTGGATCATGGACCTGGACAAGCTCCAGAACCTCGTGCCCCTGGCCGACGACGCCGCCTTCCAGCAGAAGTTCCTGGCCGTCAAACGGGCCAGCAAGGCCCGGCTGGGCGAATACGTGGCCCAGACCACGGGCGTGGTGCTCTCGCCGGACGCGGTCTTCGACATGCAGGCCAAGCGCATCCATGAATACAAGCGCCAGCTGTTAAATGTCATGCACGTGATCCACGACTACCTGCGCGTGACCGAGGACGGCTACGTGCCGCCCGTGCCCCGGGTCTACGTCTTCGCCGGCAAGGCCGCGCCGGGCTACTTCGAAGCCAAGGAGATCATCCACCTCATCTGCTGCGCGGCCCGGATCATCAACAACGACAAGCGCGCCGCCGGACACATCAAAATGGTCTTCGCCGCCGACTACCGGGTGTCGCTGGCCGAAAAGCTCATCCCCGCCGCTGACGTCAGCGAACAGATCTCCACCGCCGGCACCGAGGCCTCGGGCACGGGCAACATGAAGTTCTCGCTCAATGGCGCGCTGACCATCGGCACCCTGGACGGGGCCAACATCGAGATCCGCGAGGCCGTGGGCGCGGAAAACTTCTACCTGTTCGGGCTGACCACCCCGGAAGTCGAACGCCAGCTTGGCGACGACAGCTACAATCCCTGGGAATACTACGGCAAGCATCCCGAAATCCGGCGGGTCCTGGACGCGCTCTCGGCCGGCCGCTTCACCCCCGACGAACCGGCGACCTTCCACTGGATCTTCGAAAAGATGCTCACCAAGGGCGAGCGCTACATGCATCTGGCCGACTTCATCCCCTACCTGGAAACCCACGAGCGCCTGGGCATGGACTACGCCAGGCCGGCCGTCTGGGCCAGGAAGGCCATCCTGAACGTCGCCCGCATGGGGTATTTCTCCGCGGACCGCACCATCCGGGAATACGCCCGCGACATCTGGGGCATAAAGCCCATCGCGCCGAAATGAGGAGGAGGGGGGAGTGATTTCCGGGGGGAAACTTTTCTGAAGAAAAGTTTCCCCCCGGACCCCCTTTCCAAAGACTTTCAATAGTTACAGTGAATGAGCGTTACACCATCTGCAACCGATAAAAGGTTTAGGAAAGGGAGAGCGCGAGAGGGGAGAACCCTTTTTTAAAGGGTTTCCCCTCTCGCATGATCCCTGCCTCAAAAACTCGAGGGAGGACGTCATCCATGGTTCGCTTCATCCGCATCATCAGCCTGGCCTTCGTGGCCCTGACCATGTGCTGCGGCACCGCTGTCGCCACCACCACGCCGTTCGACGTCTACGAGGGCAGCAACCTGCGCAAGATCGTGCAGCGCGGCACGCTGGTCGTGGGCATGGAACTCAAATTCTGGCCCTTCGAGTACGTGGACAAGGAGGGCAAACCCGTCGGCTTCGACGTGGACATCGCCAAAACCCTGGCCGACCGGCTGGGGGTCAAGCTGGAAATCAAGGACATGGAGTGGACCGGGCTCATCCCGGCCCTGACCGCCGGCAAGATCGACCTCATCATCTCCGGCATCAGCGGCACCCTGGAGCGGGCCAAGTCCATCACCTTCACCTCGCCCTACTTCACGACCGGGCTGTGCGCGCTGCTTTCGACCAAGAAGGCCGGCGACGTCAAAAGTGTGGAGGCGTTAAACGCCCCGGGCCGGGTGCTTGCGGTCAAGACCGGCACCACCGCCGACCTGGTGGCCACCAAGAAATTTCCCAAGGCCACCATCAACCGCTACCAGGACGAGACGTCCTGCGTCCAGGAAGTGGTGGCCGGCCGGGCCGACGCGTTCTTCTACGACCAGATCTCCATCGCCAAGCACCACAAGCAAAATCCCGAGGCCACCAAGGCGATCCTCACGCCCTTCACCTATGAGCCTTTCTGCATTGCCCTGCAAAAAGGCGATTTCGACTGGTGGCAGTGGCTGGAGATGTACCTCGCAACGATCAAGGCCGACGGCACGCTTGACGCGCTGCACGCCAAGTACTTCAAGGACATTCTCGGCAAATAGCCCCGTCCGTCGTCCGCTTCCGCGGCCGGACGCCCCGCGTCCCGGCCGTGGCGGCGGGCGATGCCCCCTTTCTTCCCATCCCGGGCGCGCGGCCCGGGCAGACCCCGGCCGGCCCCGACCGGCTCCCGGAAGGCAACCATGCCCCGCACACGCATCCATGCCCTCGTTGTCCTTATAATCCTGGCCTGTCTTGCCGCCGCCCCGGCCCCGGCCCAATCGTCACGGGTGGTTATGGCCCATATCTTCACCGTTCCGGCCGATCCGCCCGGCGGCAACATCGACGCGGTGCTGCCGGCTTTCGAAAACTGGCTGGCCACGTCGTTTGGCGGCTACACGCGCCTGGGGGCCGGCGACGGCGCCTGGAAAAACAAGAAGGGCCAGGTGGAGACCCAGGGCAACATCGTCTTTCTGATCACGACCGGCCGGGACGTCTCCAAGGACATCGCCGCCCGGCTGACCCGGGATTTCGGCGAGCGCGAGCCCTATGTGCTGGTCTTTCCGGCGGGACTCTTCGTCAAATGAGGTGGTCCACGCCCCGGTGGCTTGTCCGGGCCATTTTGCTCGCCGCCCTGACGGCCGGCCTGTGGGTCGTGTTGTCGCGGATCCGATACCACTGGGACTGGGGCGCTGTGTGGGCCTACCGCGACATCTTCATCGCCGGGCTCGGCGTGACGGTATACGTTTCGGCCGGGGCCATCGCCCTGGGCCTGCTCTTCGGCCTGGCCTCCGGGCTGGCCTCGGTCTCGGGCAATGTCTGGCTCACCGAGATGGCGGCCCTGTACGTCGGGGCCTTTCGCGGCACGCCGCTTTTAGTGCAGATCCTCATTTTCTATTTCTGCGTCGGGGTGGTGATCCACGTGGACAGCCCGTACCTGATCGGCACGGTGACCCTGGCCTTTTTCTCCGGGGCCTACATCTCGGAAATGGTGCGGGCCGGAGTCGAATCCATCGACGTCGGCCAGTGGGAGACGGCCCTGTCCTCGGGACTGACCCATCGCCAAACGCTTCTCTACGTCATCTTCCCCCAGGCGATCCGGCGCATCGTGCCGCCGGTGACGGGCCAGTTCGTCTCCTGCATCAAGGACTCGTCGCTGTTATCGATCATCAGCGTGCGCGAACTGACCAAGGCGGCCGAGGTGGTCAACGCCACCACCTACAAGACCTTCGAGGCCTATCTGCCCCTGGCCCTGCTCTACCTGCTTCTCACCTGGCCCCTTTCACACTTGACCGGCCGTCTGGAAAAGGGAATACGAAATGGAACCAAATCACGACCGCGATAATTCCTCGCGCGTGCAAGGAGTTTCTATGAGCGCCGATATCAAAATCTATGCCCTTTCCACCTGCGTGCACTGCAAACACGCCAAAGAATATCTCGAAGAACACAAGATTCCCTTTGACTGCGTCCATGTGGACTTCCTCTCCGGCGAGGAGCGCACCAAGGTCATGGACATCGTGCGCAAGCTCAACCCGTCCCTGTCCTTCCCCACCATCGTTATCGGCGACAAGGTCATCGTCGGCTTCCGACGCGACGAGATCGAGCAGGCCGTAAGCGAGTGCGAAAAGAAATGAACGCCCGCGAACTCCACGATACGTTAAAGCCCATCCAGGAAGCCAACGGAAACTATTTCAACCCCGACATGGAGATGACCCTGGACCTGTTGGCAAGTCTTCTGACCAACAAGGAACGCTACGGCTACATGGCCTGTCCCTGTCGGCTGGCCTCGGGCAAGTTCGAACTCGACCGCGACGTGGTCTGTCCGTGCGAGTACCGCGACCCGGACGTCGCCGCGTTCGGCGCCTGCTTTTGCGGACTCTACGTCTCCAAGGCCGTGCGCGACGGAGCCGTCCCCCTCCCCGTTGTGCCGGAACGCCGGCCGGTGGAAAAAACCCTGGCGGCCTTCGGCTGATCCGCGCCCTCCCCGGTCCGACGCCCGCCCCAGGCCCCAAACGCGCCCGGCATGGCCCCCCCGCCGAACAGTCCCCTTGAAAAGGGCGGCGGCATGCAATAGCCTCGGTGTTCAATCAACACCGGCTGCCGTTTATGGGCCGTACCCTATGAGGGGCATGCGAAGTGGAATCGGTATGGATGGCCCTGCTGCTCGGCGGGGTGCTGCTTGGGGCAGCGGCCATAAGCATCCTGGTCTTTGGCCGTAACCCCGGCCGGCAGTCCCACCAGCTTCTGCTCGACCGGGTGGTCGGCGCCTTGTCGGACCCGTTTTACATCAAGAACCCGCAGGGCTGTTTCACCCTGGTCAACGACGCCTTCTGCACCCTGGCCGGCCGCGGCCGGGAGGACATCCTGGGTCGTGACGCCCCGAGCGTCTTTCCGGGCCGGGCCGGTTCGCCGTCGCTCAAAAACGACGCCATGGTCCTGGCCTGCGGTTTCGAGGACGTGGCCGAGGAGACGGCCTATGACGCCGATGGCGGCCGGCGCGTGTTCATGACCCGCAAGACCCTGCACGTCGATCCCGCCGGTGGCCGCCACGTGGTGGGGCTTATCCGCGACATCACCAGCCGCAAGCGGGCCGAACGGGCGCTTTTGGCCAGCGAGGCCCGTTACCGCCGCATCGTCGAGACCGCCAACGAGGGCATCTGGGCCGTCAACGCCCGCTGGCGCACGGTCTATGCCAACGCGGTCATGGGCTTCATGCTCGGGCTCACCCCGGAAGAGATGGCCGGCCGGCCGGTAGCCGAGTTCCTGTTTCCCGAAGACAGCGACCTGCACCAGGCCATGCTGCGCCGCGAGTCCCTGCCCCCGGGCGGCGGGCTCTACGAACGACGGCTCAAGCGTGTCGACAACCGGGAAATCTGGGCTCTGATCGCCGTCAGCAGCGAATACGACACCTCGGGCCGTTTCGCCGGTTCGGTCGGCATGTTCACCAACATCACCGAGCGCAAGCACGCCGAGGAATCCCTGCGCCAGTCCGAAACGCGCCTGGCCGCCGCCAAGGAGGCCGCCGAGACCGCGAGCCAGACGAAAAGCGAATTCCTGGCCAACATGAGCCATGAGATCCGCACGCCTTTAAACGGCCTGCTCGGCATGCTCCAGCTCCTGGAAGACACCGGCCTCGACGCGGAACAGCGCGACTGCGTGGTCACGGCCCTGGATTCCGGCCGACGCCTCACGCGGCTTTTGGCCGATATCCTCGACCTGTCCCGGGTGGAATCCGGCAAGCTCGCCCTGGCCTGCGCCCCCTTTTCCCTGCGGGAGGTGTTCGCCTCCATCCAGACCGTTTTCGCCACCAGCCTCGAACAACGCGACCTGACCCTGGAAACCACAGTCTCACCGGCCGTGCCCGCCCTGCTTTTGGGCGACGAGGGCCGCATCCGCCAGGTGCTGCTCAACCTCGTCGGCAATGCCATCAAGTTCACCAAGACCGGCGGCGTCTTCCTGGAAGCCGGCTCCTCGCCCGATCCGGAAACCGGCCAGATGCGCCTGATCCTGTCCGTGGCCGATACCGGCATCGGCATTCCCCGCAACAAGATCAAGGCGGTTTTCGATGCCTTCACCCAGGTCGACGCCTCCAATACCCGCATCCACCAGGGCGCGGGACTGGGGCTTTCCATCGTCGACCGGCTGGTGCGGCTCATGGGGGGGCAGGTCTGGATGGACAGCGAGCCGGGCATCGGAACCTGCGTCATGTGCACGCTGCTGCTGCCCCAGGCCGCCCTGGCCCTGGCTGAGCCGCCGCCCGCGCCCATCACGTCGAAAAGAAGGGGACTGCGCATCCTGCTGGTCGAGGACGAACGCATCAACCGCCTGGCCGTGGGCACGCTGCTGCGCCACCAGGGCCATACCATCATCGAGGCGGCATCGGGGCTGGACGCCCTGGAGATCTTCGGCCGGGAACCATTCGACGTGGTGCTGCTCGACATCCAGATGCCGGGCATGGACGGGCTGGAAACCCTGGCCTTGCTGCGCGACGCCGCCATTTTCGGCCCCAAATCCGCCACGCCCGTTGTGGCCCTGACCGCCCACGCCATGGCCGGCGACCGCGAACGCTTCCTGGCGGCCGGCATGGACGACTACCTGGCCAAACCCGTGGAAGCCTCCGCCCTGGCCGCCGTCCTCGCCCGCCTGCCGGCGCGCGGATAAAAGAACCGGGGGGAAACTTTTCTGTAGAAAAGTTTCC
>NZ_JBLODY010000090.1:0-15630 GCF_047785625.1 Solidesulfovibrio sp. C21 | reverse complement strand
AAGGCGTATTCTTCAAATATGCGCCGCACGCGTCCGCCCAGCCTGCCCCCGGCCCGCCAACGACATGAATCGGATGGAATTGGCTTTGCGTTTATTTCGGTGCCCCGGAGACACTTTCCCTTTGGGGCACGACGGGCGGTTCGGATTCGGGAGTCCGGAGGGCGGAGCCCTTTGGTCGCCGAAGGCATAAAATCGACAAATTAACGGTGGGATCGGGGGCGAGGGTGCGACGACGCGAGGCTTTGCGATTTCTGGCCATGCTGGGCGCGACCGGGCTGGCTTGTCCGGCTGCGGTCTTGGCCGCGCGGGGCAAAAAAAGGCGCAGCCCGGAAAAGAAGGCCCAACCGGTCTGGCACGCCGGCAAGCAACTGGTTGTCGTGCTGCTCCAGGGCGGCCCGGACGGCCTGTCCGTGGTCGCGCCGGCGGGCGATCCGCTCTATCGCTACCTGCGTCCGACCCTGGCCCTGCCGGCCGATTGCGGCGGTCTGGACCTGGGCAGCGGCTTTCTGCTGCATCCGGCCCTGGCCGATGTGGCCCCATTTTTCGCCCGGAAAACGCTGGCCCTGATTCCGGCCTGCGGCCTGCCCGGCGTCAAGCCGCAACATGCCGCCGCAGTGGCCGCCTTTGCCCGGGGCACTGCCGGTGGAAGCGTGGGCCGGTCCGGCTGGTTCGGCCGGCTATCCGTGGCCCTTGGCGGGAGCCGGGGCCAGATGCTTGTCGCCTGCCGGGGCGATGTCTACGACGGTGCGCCCCATTACAACATGATCGCTCCGGGGCGCGGTCCGGCCCTGCCCGCGCTGCCGGTGGAGGATCAGACTCTTTTTGACGCGGCGGGACGGCTTTTTTCCGGCAAGGAGCCTTTGGCCAAGGCTTTTGCGGCCGGCCGGACCGAGCGCCGGGAAGTCCTGGCCAAACTGCTGGCCGAGGCGCACCGGGCGGCGGCCGGAGCCATCCCCGCCCCCGCTTTTCCGGATTTCGCCGAGCGCTTCGGCCGCGAACTGGCGCATCGGCGCGATGCGGCCCTGGCCTATCTGGCCGTGGGCGGCTTCGACACCCATTCCTGCCAGGGCGTGACCAAGGGCTATCTGGCCGAGCGGCTGCGCGAGACGGGCCAGGGGCTCGCCAACATGCTGAAGGGCCTCGGCAAGCATGCCGAGGATACGGTCATTGTCGCGGTGGGGGAATTCGGGCGCACGGCCCGGGAAAACGGATTCGGCGGCACGGATAACGGCCAGGGCGGCGTGATGCTGGTGCTTGGCGGTCCGGTCGCCGGCGGCCGGCTTTACGGCGACTGGCCCGGGCTGGCCGGGCACAGGCTGGCCGGGGGCCGCGACATCCCCGTGGCCACGGACTGGCGCGACGTGGTCGCCGGCATCGCCGTGCGCTATCTGGGCCTGCCCGAGGGCAGGCTCGGCGAGGTCTTTCCCGGGTATAAGCCGGCCAAGGACGCGCCAAAAGTCGTCGGCTGACGGCCCCGCCGAGAAAGTTCTCAACAGCTTGCGGGGGCGGGGTCTCCCGCCTTCCGTCATCGGGGGGGCCGATCATGCGCCGCTTGCCGATACGAAACCGCGATGCCGGGCGTGGCGCGACGAAGCCGGTTCGCCAAAGTCCTTGTGGTTTGGGGTCCGAATAAGGAGGCCGGCGGGTTCGCGTCCGCTTATGGCGTTGGCTTGGAGCGAACCGTTTCGTCGGCGCGTGGTTGGCGTTTCGCGCCGGCGGAGTGCCTCGCCGCGCCACGACCCCGCATCGCGGTCGTGTTTTGCGATTTTTTTCACATAACCGCGTTTCTGGCAAGGGGGGCCGGCCCCGCAACACCTTGAAATCGCGTGCCCGCGCCACGGAAATTTCACGTGGCGCGTTTTTTTCCCGGGCGGCCGATTATGGCGGCGGCGCGATGGTCACCAGCACGCGCATGTCGGTGATGGCGCGAATCCCATGGGGCGTGGCGATGGGGCACACCACCACGTCGCCCGCCTTGGCCGGCGACGTCGCATTATCGGCCCCAAGAAATTCCCCTTCGCCTTCGAGCACCACGATGGACAGCTCGCCATCCACTTCATGATTATGCACGGGCAGGGTCTGGCCGGCCTTGAAGTTGAAATTGATGATGCGAAAGTCGGCCGAATCGTGCACCCACAGCATGCCGTATCCCGTATCCTTGAACGGACCTTCCTCGAAGATGTTGATTTTCTTCATGGCGGGCCTCCTTGTTTCACGACGAAATGTTATCCAATTTTTTTAGGTAAAAAGTTTAGGAAGCGGAGAGCGCGAGAGGGAAGAACCCTTTTCAAAGGGTTGCCCCTCCCGCATTTCCCGTTTCGGAAACCGGCCCCATGGACACGATCTCGCCGCGCCTGCCGACCACCACCCGGGTAATGGGGATGTCCCGGCCCGAGGCGGTCACGGCCATGGTCGCGATGCGGGCCATGCCCGAGCAGCAGGGCACTTCCATCTGGAGCACGGTGATGTCCGCGACGGCGTTTTCGCGCACGATGGCCGCCAGCTTGTCCACATAGGCCTGGACGTCGTCGAATTTCGGGCAGCCGAGCAGCGCCACCCGGCCGGGCAGAAAGGCGCTGTGGAAGGCGGGAAAGGCGGGGGGCACGCAGTCCGAGGTGAGAAGCAGGCGCGCGCCCTTTAAAAACGGGGCCGTTGGCGGCACGAGCCGCAGCTTGATCGGCCAGCTGGACAGGGCAGAGCCGGCAACCGGCGTCTGTCCGGTCGGGACGTTGGCCTGCTGGCAGGGCGTCAGGGTCAGTGGCTGCCCCGAGGGGCAGCCGCCATGCTTGCCGCCGGGCTGGCCGGCCTGGGCCACATGGGCCATCGCGGCCGCCTCGTCGAATTCCGGGGCCTCGCGTTCGATGATCTGCAACGCTCCGGTTGGACAGTGGCCGATGCAGGCGCCCAGGCCGTCGCAAAAATGATCGGCCACGATCTTCGCCTTGCCGTCCACGATGGCGAGCG
The DNA here is from genome assembly GCF_047785625.1 of Solidesulfovibrio sp. C21. Classification (NCBI taxonomy): domain Bacteria; kingdom Pseudomonadati; phylum Thermodesulfobacteriota; class Desulfovibrionia; order Desulfovibrionales; family Desulfovibrionaceae; genus Solidesulfovibrio; species Solidesulfovibrio sp. C21. Next base: position 12,666 of record NZ_JBLODY010000090.1, on the reverse strand, counting down.
CCCCCTCGGCGCAGCCCGTCACGCACTGGCCGCAGCCGTTGCACAAGGCCTCGTCGATTTCGATGATCTTACGCTTCATGCGGAGTTCCTGGAGAGGAGGGGAGGGGATTGCGAGAGGGGAAACCCTTTAAAAAGGGTTCTCCCCTCTCGCGCTCTCCCCTTCCTAAACCTTTTAATGGGTAAAAAATGTTACAATAACAGTTTGTTATCGTTAAAAGTCTTTGGGGAAGGGGTCCGGGGAAACCCCTTTCTTCAGAAAGGGGTTTCCCCGGCGACTTTTTCCTTCTTCTCTTCCTACCCAAGGATGGCTTTCAGGTCCTCGTCCGGGGTGCTGATGGGTTTGATGTCGTAGTTTTCGACCAGGAAGTTGAGCACGTTCGGCGTGAGGAAGGCCGGCAGGGTCGGTCCCAGGCGCATGTTCTTGATGCCGAGGTGGAGCAGAGTGAGCAGGATGGCCACGGCCTTTTGTTCGTACCAGGACAGGATCATGGACAGCGGCAGCTCGTTGACGCCGCAGTCGAAGGCCTTGGCCAGGGCCACGGCCACCTGGATGGCCGAGTAGGCGTCGTTGCACTGGCCCATGTCCAGAAGGCGCGGGATGCCGCCGATGTCGCCGAGCTTCTTGTCGAAGAAGCGGAATTTGCCGCAGGCGAGCGTCAGGACGATCGTGTCGGCCGGGGCCTTTTCCACGAACTCGGTATAGTAGTTGCGGCCGGGCTTGGCCCCGTCGCAGCCGGCGACCAGGAAGAAGTGGCGGATCTTGCCGGCCTTGACCGCGTCGATGACCGCGCCGGCCACGCCCATGACGGCGTTGTGGCCGAATCCCGTCATGACCGTGCCCTTGTCGGTGTCTTCGGGGAAGCCCGGCATGGCCAGGGCCTTTTCGATGACCGGGCCGAAGTCGCCGTTTTTGACGTGGGTCGCGCCCGGCCAGCCGACGAGGCCGGTGGTGAAGATGTTGCCCAGGTAGCTTGCGGCCGGCTTCTGGATGCAGTTGGTGGTCATGAGGATCGCGCCGGGGAAGGCGGCGAATTCCTTGTGCTGGTTCTGCCAGGCCGTGCCGTAATGGCCGTAAAAGTGTGGGTACTTCTTGAGCTCGGGATAGCCATGGGCCGGCAGCATCTCGCCGTGGGTGTAGATGTTGATGCCCTTGCCGGCGGTCTGTTCGAGCAGGTCCTTCAGGTCCTTGAGGTCGTGGCCCGAGACCAGGATGGCCTTGCCGGCCTTGGCCCCGAGCGGCACCACCGTGGGCACGGGATTGCCGTAGGCCCCGGTGTTGGCGGCGTCGAGGAGCTCCATGGTGCGCAGGTTCACTTCGCCGCATTTGAGCACGAGCCCCACCCAGTCGCCCAGGTTCTTGTCCGTGGTGAAGGTGTCGGCCAGGCCCTTGTAGAGGAAGGCGTACACGGCCGGGTCTTCGTGACCCAGGATGGCGGCATGGTCGGCGTAGGCGGCCACGCCCTTGAGCCCGAAGAGCAGCGTGTGCTTGAGTGAGCGGATGTCCGGGTCGGCTTCGGGGATATCCTTGAGGCCGTGCTGGCCGCCTTGTTTGACGAGGCCGTCCAGATCGGAGGCCGGGACAAAGGTGGCCGGACCTTCGGGCAGCCTGGCCGTGAGCGTGGCCGCCAGGGCGTCGCGCTCGGCCACGGCTTTTTCGATCAGGGGCTTGAAATCGGCGGCGTCGAAATTGACGTTGGTGAGCGTGGAGAAAAGGGCCTTGGCGAAAAACCGGCCCGTGGTCAGAGGGACGTCCTTGCCTTCGGCCGCGGCGGCCACGGCCGCCTGGCCAAGGCCGGTCAGGGCGTAGACGAGCAGGTCCTGGAGGTCGGCAACCTCGGGGCTTTTGCCGCACACGCCGAGCTTGTCGCAGCCGAGGCCTTTGGCCGTCTGTTCACACTGGTAGCAAAACATATGTGTCCTCCGTTTGGTGGGGTTTCGGTTCGTGTTGCCTTGATTGCGGGTTTACACGGGCCGGGCCGGGCCCACTTTGACCTAAGTCAAACGGGACGACTTCTTTTGCTTCCTCTTCGGCCTCGGGATTCTCCGCCGCATGCTCGAGGCCCGGGCGCGTCAGAGCGATTCTGCGGCGGCAAGCAGGAAAAAGGGGATTGTTTCAGGATAAAACCCGGATGGTGCAAAAGGTCAAGGGCTAAAGAATCGGGAGCGGGAGTGTGGACAGGGGCATCCTCTCCGCGTATCGCAAAAAACACCTGCAATACAAACTTGAAATACAAGGCGGCGCAAATGAAGAAGAGTATCCGTACGACCATAACCATTCTTATCGGGGTAGTCGTTATTCTCGTTCAAGCCGCTCTTATCCTTATCGTTTCAGATTTGAGTTACGACGAAAGCATCGCCACCAAGCTCCACGAGATGGAGACGATGTCGGCCATCATCGCCAAGTCCGCCTCGGATTTCGGCCAGCACCAGATGGAGATCGTGCGCGGCGCCTCGAAAATGGCCGTCATGCGGGAGTATCTGGAGTCGCGCCAGAACGCGGACGTGGCCCAGGCAGCCATCGCCGCTCTGTCCCAGGCCTCGGAAGACATCAATACGCTTTATCTCTTCGACGAGAAGGGCACCCAGGTCATCACCATGGCCCAGGGCAAATCCGGCAAGCACAGTCCCCTGGCCAATCGGGACTATATCCAGGCCGCCCTGGCCGGAAAGGAAGGCTACGGCAGCACGCCGGTCAGGAGTCTGGCAACCGGCAAGCTCATCGTCAGCGTCACCGCGCCTGTGCGCGACGCCTCGGGCAAGGTGATCGGCGGCATCGGCATGTCCTACGTGCTCGACAGCCTGATCGAGGATTATATCAACGCCATCCGGGTCGGCAAAACCGGCGCGCCCTTCATCCTCACGTCCAAGGGCGTGGTGGTGGCCAGTTCCGACCGGGCGAGGCTGCTCAAGGACGTTTCCGGCGAACCCGGCATCGCGCCGATGCTGGACCAGTCCAAGGGAACGGGCGCCATCACGCGCGGGGGCAAGGAAAAACGCGTCGTCTGGACGCGGGTGCCCAACTGGAACTGGGTTCTCGTCTTTGCCATGGACACCGATGAGATCGAGGCTCCGGCCACGACGCTTCGCAATTCCATGGGACTTGTCGGCGCGGGCTCGGTCGTGGTGCTGCTCCTCGTGACGCTTTTTTCCCTGGAGCGCATTGTCGTGCGGCCGATCAAGCGGCTGGGGGCCTATGCCTCGGAGGTCGCGGCCGGGAATCTGGACAGCAAGCTGACGCTTCGCGCCCAAAACGAGATCGGCACGCTGGCCGACAGCCTGCGGACCATGGTGGCGAGTCTGGAGGGCAAGATCAACGAGGCCGACGACAAGACCCGGCTGGCCAACGAGGAGTCCGCTCGGGCGGCAACGGCCACGCAGGAGGCCGAGGAAGCCAAGGCGGCGGCGGAACAGGCCCGGGCCCAGGGCATGCTCCAGGCGGCGGGCAAGCTCGAAAGCGTGGTGGCCATCGTCAGTTCGGCCTCCGAGGAGCTCTCGGCCCAGGTGGAGCAGTCCACGCGCGGGGCCGAAGAGCAAAGCGCCCGGGTCGGCGAGACCGCTTCGGCCATGGAGGAGATGACCTCCACCGTGGTGGAGATCGCCCGGAACGCCTCCGAGGCGGCGCAGTCCGCCCAAAACGCCAAGGCCAAGGCCGAGGACGGCGCCAGGATCGTGGCCCAGGCCATAGCCGGCATCGGCGAGGCCCAGGACCAGGCGTTGGGACTGAAAAGCGACATGACCGTCCTTGGCGGCCAGGCGGAGAGCATCGGCCAGATCTTGAACGTCATCTCCGACATCGCCGACCAGACGAACCTGCTGGCCTTAAATGCCGCCATCGAGGCGGCAAGGGCCGGCGAGGCCGGCAGGGGCTTCGCGGTCGTGGCCGACGAGGTCAGAAAGCTGGCCGAGAAGACCATGACCGCCACCAAGGAAGTGGGCGACGCCATCCGGGACATCCAGTCCGGCACCCGCAAGAATATTGGCAACGTCGAGCAGGCCGTGGAGAAGATCCAGGCCGCCACGGGTCTTTCGGCCACATCGGGCGACGCCTTAAGCGAGATCGTGGCCCTGGTGGAGTCCACCTCGGGACAGGTCACCTCCATTGCCACGGCCTCCGAGGAGCAGTCGGCCACCTGCGAGGAGATCAACCGTTCCATCGAGGGCATAAGCCGGGTTTCCTCCGAGACCTCCGACGCCATGCGCCAGTCGGCCAACGCCGTGACGGAACTGGTCGATCAGGCCCAAAGCCTGACGGCGCTTATCGAGGACCTGAAAGAGGATGCCGGAACGACGACGCCGCGGGCCGTCTCGGCGTAACGCGGCCTTCGCTTTATTCCCCGCGCGGGCGACACGACAGCGGACAGGACGTGCTTTCGTAAGCGGTGGCCCGCGCAGGGGTGACGACGGCGGTAAAATCAAGCAGTATGGCCCCGGAAAGGGGGGGGCATGAAGGTACTGTGCAGTAATCCGCCGTGGTGGATCGAAAAACCGGATGCCATCTATGAACCCGGAATGCTGGCCGGGGTGCGGGCCGGTTCACGCTGGCCGTTTACCAGTGCCGTGCGTTCCAAGCCCGGCGAGTACCGTTTCGGCGACTATCTGCCATACCCGTTTTTTCTCGGTTCCGCCGCCAGCTACCTTGCCCGGGAGACCGGGGCCACGGTCGCCTTCCGCGACTCCATCGCCCTGCGCGAGGACTACGCCGCCTACTTCGCCTACCTCAAGGAACAGGATTTCGATTACATCGTCATCGAGTCGGCCTCCCCGAGCTGGGAGCACGACGCGGGGCTCATCACCCAGATCAAACGGGAAAATCCCCGGACGAAAATCGTGGTGGCCGGCCCCATCACCAGCCTTGGCGACAAGCTCCTGGCCGAGCATCCGCTGCATGCCGCCATCCGGGGGGAATACGAAAAGGGACTGGTCAAGGTGGTGGCCGACGGCGTGTCGGGGCTTGTGCCCTTTGATCTGTTGACGGAAGAGGAGCTCAACGCCGCGCCGGCGCCCTATTTCGACGAACTGCACGCCCACCGCTACTGGGATTCCAATCCCAAGGGCCAGCTTTTCCCGCAGTTGCAGCTGCTCACCAGCCGTGGCTGCCCCTTCAAGTGCATCTTCTGCGTCTGGCCGGCCGTGATGTCCAACGACGATCCCGACGGCACGGGCGTGCGTCTGGTGCGCCAGCTTTCGGCCGATGCCGTGGAGGGCATCCTCACCGATCTTGTCGGCCGCTTCGGCTACAAGAGCGTCTATTTCGACGACGACACCTTCAACCTGGGCGACCGCCACGTCCAGGCGGTCTGCGGGGTCATGCGGCGCATCGGCCTGCCCTGGTCGGCCATGTGCCGGGCCGACACCATCTCCCGGGAGACCTGGGGGCTCATGCGCGAGTCCGGTTGCTTCGGCGTCAAGATCGGCTTCGAAAGTGGCAACCAGTGGGTCATCGACAACATCGTGCGCAAGAACCTCGACCTGGAAAAGGCCCGGGAGGTCGTCCGGCATATCAAGTCCCTGGGCATGACCGTCCACGGCACATTCACCGTGGGGCTGCCCGGTGAAACGCCCGAACAGATGGCCGATACCGAGCGTTACCGGAAGTCGTTGCCCCTCGACAGCTACCAGGAATCCGGCACGGCCGAGATCGAGGGCTCGCCGCTGGCGTCGCTGCGCAAATCCGGCAGCCTGGAAAAATACGCCGGGGCCAACCTGGACGGCTATGTCGGGGAAAACGACGGCACCCGCAAGATGCGCCTGGTGGCTTTGGGCGATGCCGGTCTTGCCGACGCCGAGCGTTGCCGCAAATACGGCCGCGCCCCCCTGGCCGAGACCATCTGTCTCAATCTGCTCGAAACCGGCGGCGAGGACGCGGCGGTGCTCAACCTGCTCGGCGAGCTGGCGGTCGACGCCCGCAAGACCGACGTGGCCGTGCGCTACTTCGGCCGGGCCATCAAGGCCGACGCCGACTGCGCCGTGGCCTGCCGCAACCTGGGGCTTTTGCTGCGCGGCCAGGGGCTTTTGGAGGAGGCCGCCTCGTGCCTGCGCCGGGCCCTGGCCATCGACCCGGGCGACGGGCAGGCCCGGGAGACCCTGGTCGCCATCGGCACCGATCCCGACGACGACACTCCGGCCGAAGCGGCCGATCAGGCGGCACTGGCGACAAAGCTCGGGGCGCTGCCCGTGACGGCCTGGGGCCGCCGCATGCAGCTCGCCCTGCGGGAAAAGGAACACATCATCGAGGCGAGCGCCTCCGCCCACCTCGCCGCCGCGACAGGCACTCCCCCCGGCCGGCTCATCGTCTTCGACCACGGCCTGCGCTTTCTGGCCGGGCACCATTTCGCCTACGACCTCGGCGTGCTCAAGGAATGCATGAAACGGGAGCTGCCGGTCGAATTCTACGTCTACGCCGACTGCCAGCCCGAGGCGGTCCAGGTGCTGCGGGCCAAGGCCGTGCTTATGCCCTGCCAATACACGTCCCAGTCCTCGGACGAGTACTGCTCCTGTCTGGAGGACTTTCTGTTGTCCGGCACCATGACGGAATACAACCTGTTCAAGAACCTGCGAAACGACCTCGAGCCCACGGACGTGGTGTTCGTGCACACGGCCCATCCGCAGATCGTGCGGGGGATCGCGGCCTGGTACAAGTCCCTGGCCAGGGACAGGCGGCCGTATCTGTGCCTGAAGTTCCAAAACCACTGCTATCGGTTCGTGGCCGTGGAGTACCGGGCGCTCATGCGCTCCATCTTCCGGCTGGCGCTCAAGCCCTTCCTCGACGAGGACAAGGTTTTTTGCGCCGCCAGCAACCGGCTGATCGCCTCCCAGATCCGGCGCGTGGCCGAAAAGCCATGCCCGGTGTTTCCGGTGCCGCTCCAGTTCGAGGTGCCGGCCAAGTCCTACAGGAGCCGGGCCGAGAAGGGGCGGCTCGTCATCGGCTATGCCGGCGAGGGACGCGAGGAGCAGGGCGTGTCGCTTTTGCCGGACGTCTTCGAGGCGCTTTTGCCCACGTATCCGGACGTCACGTTCGTGGTGCAGCTGGCCTGCCGCTACACCGATACCGCCACCATGGCCCGGCTGCACGGGCTCGGCGAGCGGGTGCGCGTGCTCGAGAGCTGCTACGTGGGGGCGGATTTCCACCGGCTGCTGGCCTCCTTCGACGCGCTGGTGCTGCCGTACCGGCCGGGCAACTACGTGGAGCGGTCCTCCCAGATCGTCATCGAGGCCATGGCCCTCGGGCTGCCGCTGATCGTGCCGCGCGGCACGTCGCTGGCCCTCGAGGTCAAGCAGTTCGACGCCGGCTACACGCTCATCGGCAGCCACGACGCGCCCGGAGTGGCCGGGGCCGTGGCCCGGTTCATCGACAACCACGACGAACTGGCCCGCAAATCGGTCGCGGCGGCCCCGCGCTGCACCGCGTTTCACAGCGGGGCCACCCTGGTCGACATGCTGCTCGCCTCGTGCCTCGCCCTGTCCGGCGGGCAGGCCGGGGAAAAACGGCTGGCGGGAGGAACGTCATGAAGTATCCCTGCGAGACGTGCCGGTTCCGGGCCCTGGCCGACAAACGCCCGGCATCTATCTGGGCGCGTTTGTGGCGCTGGCACACGGGCTGGTGTCCGGGCTGGAAGCGCTACCAGAAGGCGCTTGCGGCCGGGAAAATCGTCGAAAAGCGTCCCTAGATCCTGGCCACGCCCAGAAAGACGGCGTGCAGGCTGACGACCAGGGTCAGGTAGGCTGTCCGGGCCGCCACGGGGGAGAGTCCCGGGAAGCTCAAGGTGATGCGCGAGGCCGGACAGGCCCCGAGACAGTCGCCGCAAAGGGTGCAGGAACCGCCCGGCCTGCCCTCGGCCAGGGCCTGCGGCGGCAGGGCCAGGTAGCGGCAGGCGCGCGAACACCGGCCGCAGCCGTCGCAGCCCGGTGCGATGCGCAGCCGCCATGGGCTGATTTTCCCCAATACGTTGCCCACGAACCCGATGGGGCAGTAGCTCGTGCAGTGGACCATGACGCCGGTTTTGCGCGAGGCCACGACCATGATCGCGAGCCCGGCCAGACCGAAGACGGCCACAAGGGCGAGGGCCACAGCCGTGTCCACGCCCAGGGCCCGCAGCCCGGCGGCGGCTATGATGCAAAGGGCCAGGCTGGCGATGCGCCAGCGCGTGGTTGAAACGGGCAGGCGGGCCGGCTTTTTCCCGGAGGCGGCGGCGCAAAGGCCGTCCAGCGCCCCGACGTAGCACAGATGGGCGCACCAGCCCGGCCCGACGAGAAGGAGCGTGGACAGGTAGAGGATGGGCATGAAATAGCCGCCGCCCCGGTAGATGGGGCCGGCGACGATGAGCGCCGGCACCGGCGGGTGCAGCGTGCCGGTCATGAGGCACTGTCCGATCCCGGCCAGTCCCAGGGCCAGCTGGCCGAAAAAGACCAGGGAAAAGGCCGTCCAGTAGCGAAGCCGCAACGGGCCTGTGCGGGAAGCCGTGACCATGCGTCCGGTCAGCCAGGCGGCATAAAGTCCCAGGAGCGCGATTTCGAGGTCCCCCCAGCCCGGGAAAAAGCGGTCGGCCAAAAGCACTGGAAAGGGCGCTTTGGCCCTGGCCAGCCAGAGCAGGCCGGCCGTGAGCCAGAAGGCGACGCCCCGGGGCACGGCATGCTCCGGGGGTTCCGCCGCGTCCGGAGCCTTTCCGGGAGAAAACGCGGCCAGTCCGCCGCCGAGGCAGACGGCGACCACAAGCCCCATGATGCCGGACGCCCGCAGCCAGGGTTCGCCGGCGGCCAGGCGAAAGAGCACGATGTCCGTTCCGGCGCGGGCCAGGACGAGCCCGGCGGCAAGCAGCGCCGGCCCGAGAATGTACCGGGCGTCGCGACGGCAAACGAGAACCGGAAGGAAAAACGTTGCCGCCGCCATGGCCAACCCTGGTCGGCCCACCCGCAGCGCATGGGCGGCGAAGATCGAGAGTCCCGTCAGTTGCAGGGCCAGGGCGGCGGCGTTCCCTGCCCCACGGCCGCGACCGGCCGGCTTCACCCCGGGGCGGGTTTCCCGTATGTAGGGCGTGTCGGACATGGGCGCACTCCTTTGGCGGCAAGGCAATTGAAAAGGCCTCTACGCCGCCCGGGAGCATATGGCTTTGACCTAGGTCAACCCGGGACGGATATGGACAAAAAACAGGCCGTGGCCGGCATCGGGCTTTTTTCCGGCCTTGGCGACAAGGGGCTTGCCGCCCTGGCGGCGGTGGCCGAAACGCGGCGCTATGCCCGGGGCGAGGACATCTTTTTCGCCGGCGAACCGGCGTCCGGCTTTTTCTCCGTGGTCACGGGCAAGGTGCGCATCTACCAGATGTCGCTTGCCGGCAAGGAGCACATCCTGCACGTGTTCGGGCCGGGCGAGGTGTTCGCCGAGGTGGCGGTCTTTTCCGATCGCGTCTATCCGGCCAGCGCCCAGGCCATGGAGGACGGGGAGTACCTTTTTTTCCCCCGGGAGCGGTTCCGGCGGCTTGTGGCCGACGAGCCGGACCTGGCCATGGACATGCTGGGGCTTCTGGCCGTGCGCCTGCGCCAGATGGTCAACAAGCTCGAGGACCTGAGCCTGCGCGAAGTGCCGGCCCGGCTCGCCGCCCATCTGCTGTTGCTCGAGGCCCAGAGCAAAACGCGCCGCCTGACCCTCGATTTGCCCAAGGGCCAGCTGGCCGCCTATCTCGGCACCATTCCCGAAACCCTTTCCCGGGTGCTGCGGCGTTTTGCCGACGACGGCCTGATCGCCCTTTCCGGCAGCACGGTGGAGCTCCTCGACCTGCCCCGCCTGGAAGCACAAGCCGGCGGCCGCGCCCTTGCCGGCCGGCTCTAGGTTCTCGTGTGTCTCTTTCAACCACGATAGTCGGTATTCGCAGCTGATTACGGGAAAATAATCCATACCCGGGAAGGGGGGACCGGGGGGCGCGCCCGCCCCCCGGCAGGGTGGTCCAGGAGGGGCGGCGCCCCTCCTGGCCGCCGGAGGCTCCCGCACGCCGCTGCGCTATTGCCGCGCCACCGCCACGCGGTTGCGGCCGGTGTTCTTGGCTTCGTAGAGGGCGGCGTCGACCCGCTGCATGAGGCTTTCCGGGGTGTCGCCGGAGTGGGCCTGGGCCACGCCGAGGCTGATGGTGCCGGAGATGTCGTGGGGGAAGGGCGTGGCGGCGACCAGATTGCGCAGCTTTTCCGCCAGGACGCGCGCATGCTCCAGATCGGTTTGCGGCGCGGCCACCACGAATTCCTCGCCGCCGTAGCGAAAGAGCCAATCCACGCCGCGCACGGCCCCGGCCACCCTTCTGGCAAGCTCCCGCAGCATGGCGTCGCCGGCGGCGTGGCCGTGGGTATCGTTGACGATCTTGAAATGGTCGATGTCGAACATGATGACGGAAAAGGGCTGCCCGTAGCGGTCGCTGCGCTTGAGTTCGTGGTCCATGACCTGGTTGAACTTGAGCCGGTTGTAAGCGCCGGTCAGCTGGTCCGTGACGGCCAGCTCGGTCAGGGCCTCGTTGGCGCCTTGCAGCCGTTCCCGGTCGGCGCAGATGCGGCGCACCATGGGCCGCAGGATGCAGATCCCCACGCCGGCGAGCAGCAGCAGCATGCCGCTGGTGGCCCAGGCTTCGACCCGGCGCAGAATGGTCAGCCGGGATACGGCCCGGCGCTGGTAGGCCTGGACCACGGCGGTCAGGTCCCGCAGCAACTCGTTTTCCCCAAAAGCGAGCACGTTTTGGAACTTGGGATCGGACAGGGCCGGGCGGCCGGCGTCGGCGTGGTAGAAGGTCCGGGTGCTGGCGATGAAAAAGCGCATCCGCTTGTCCAGCTCGAAGGGCTGCTTGAAGTAGATGGACATCAATTCCGGAGCGTGGGCGGCAAAGGAGTTGGGGTCGTTGAGGTCGGCCAGAAGGCGCTGGTGGTTTTTTTCCAGCAAGTCCACGGAGCGGGCCAGATGGGCGCGGATGTCGCGCCTGGCCTCCTCGTCGTCGGCCGCGGCCAGAAGTAGGCACTGGGCCAGGACGCGCTGGATGAGCAGGCGTTGGGAGCCGGTGACGGCCGTCATCTCGGCCGAGTGGTCGATGGTGTCCATGACATGGCGAAACATGACATAGGACAGCATCGCCAGCCCGGCCACGAGGGAAAGCGCGACCACGTAGCGCACGGTGATGGTGCGCCTGAAGTGGTCGGTCGGCAACGCGTCTACGGCGTGTCGGGAAAAGGGCATGACACACCTGTAGGCGAGTTGGGACGAATCATCAAGATCGGCGGTCCGGCTTCAGCAGACGACCTTGACCTGGTCGGCCACGGCGATGGCCTTGGCCTTGGCCTCCTCCACATCGCGTCCCAAAGCCAGCGCCACGCCCAGGCGGCGCAGGCCGTGCACCTCGGGCTTGCCGAAAAGGCGCAGGGACGTATCCGGCGCGGCAAGGGCGTGATGGGCGATCTCGTAGACAGGAGAGGTGGAGTCGCCCTGGCCAAGAATGACGCGCGAGGCGGCCGGGCCGTACTGGCGGATGGCCGGGATGGGCAGCCCCAGGATGGCCCGCACGTGCAGGGCGAACTCGGACAGGTCCTGGGAAAGAAGGGTGACCATGCCCGTGTCGTGGGGCCGGGGGGACACTTCCGAAAAGAGCACCTTGTCGCCGGCGACGAAAAGCTCCACGCCGAAAATGCCGCGTCCGCCAAGGGCCCCGGTCACGGCTTCGGCCATGCGTCTGGCCTCGGCCAGGGCCGCCTCGGTCATGGGATGGGGCTGCCAGGACTCGCGGTAGTCGCCCTTTTCCTGGCGGTGGCCGATAGGCGCGCAAAAACTCGTGCCGCCGACATGGCGCACGGTGAGCAGGGTGATCTCGTAGTCGAAGGCGACGAAGCCTTCCACGATGACGCGTCCCGCTCCGGCCCGCCCGGCCGTCTGGGCGTAGTCCCAGGCCGCTTCGGCCGAAGCCGCGTCACGGGCCACGCTTTGCCCCTTGCCCGAGGAGGACATGACCGGCTTGACCACGCAGGGAAAACCCACGGCGTCGCAGGCGGCCAGGAATTCCTCTTTCGTGTCGGCGAAGCGGTAGGGGGAGGTGGCAAGGCCCAGCTCCTCGGCGGCCAGCCGGCGGATGCCTTCGCGGTCCATGGTCAGCCGGGCGGCCTTGGCCGTGGGCACCACCGTGTAGCCTTCGGCCTCCAGGGCCAAGAGCTCCGGGGTGGCGATGGCCTCGATCTCCGGCACGATATAATCGGGTTTTTCCGCCTCGATGATGTGGCGCAGGGCGGTTGCGTCGAGCATGCTGACGACGTGGGAGCGGTGGGCGACCTGCATGGCCGGGGCGTTGGCGTAACGGTCCACGGCGATGACCTCGACGCCCAGGCGCTGGGCCTCGATGGCCACCTCCTTGCCGAGTTCGCCGGAGCCAAGCAACAACAGTTTGGTGGCCGAAGGGGTCAAGGGCGTGCCGATGCGCGTCATACGATGCCTCCTCAAGGAATATGCTCACAAAACCAGCAAGCTACAGATCAGAGACGGCAAGGACAAGAGGAAAGAATGAGGGAGGGAAGATGCGAGAGGGGAAACCCTCAAAATGCGAGAGGGGAAACCCTTTAAAAAGGGTTCTCCCCTCTCGCGCTCTCCCCTTCCTAAATTTTATAATAAACAACTGTGTGGTGATTAATGGGTTGTCATCGTTAAAAGTTTTTGGG
>NZ_JBLODY010000008.1:0-99752 GCF_047785625.1 Solidesulfovibrio sp. C21 | reverse complement strand
TTGTAATCGTTAAAAGTCTTTGGAAGGGGGGCCCGGGGGGAAACTTTTCTACAGAAAAGTTTCCCCCCGGTTTCCTTTTCAAAGCTCTTTTTGCAGTAAGCGCAGCAGGAGGCCGTCGAGGGTGTCGGTCAGCGCGGCGCACAGGCCGCCGCCGCCCGGTCCCTGGCCGAAGAGTTCCCGGCGTTCGGCCACGAGGTCGGGATCGGCCGTGGCCGGGCCGTCGACCAGGGACAGGGTGATTTCGAGGCGTCGGGCCGGGAAGAACGTCTCCAGCCGCGTGGCGAAGTCCTGCATATGCGCGGCGAAATCACCGCCGACCTCGCGCCAGTAGGCGAGGGCTGCCTCGGTCGGGGGCAGGGCGGCCGCGCCGGCCAGCATGGCGGCCAGGTTGGACAGGGGAAAGCCGGGCATACCCGGTCGCCAGCCGAGCAGCCAGGTGTTTCGCGCAAAAAGGAACCGTGCCTGCCGGCCGGCCAGGATGGCGGCGGCCATGGCCTGCCTGGCCTCGGTCAGGTGCTGGTCATCGAAGCGCGCCGGAGCGGCTGCCGGGTCCCAGGCCGGCACGACGCGGCCAAAGGCGTCGCCGCAGGTGAAAACCGTGAGCAGATGGGACAGCCAGGCATTGGCCTGGGGCGAATCCGGCGTTTCCAGGTGGGCATGGGACAGGACGTAGCGCCCCTGGCCATAGCGGCCTGAGAGCATGCAGGCCCCGCCCTCGAGAAAAGCCGGGGTGAGGGTGACGCCGAAGCGCTCGCGGCACTGGTCCAAAAGCGCCTCGGACATGCCGCCAAGGGCGATGTCGGCCAAAAGCAGGTCCGCTTCGGCCCCGGCATAGGCGGCGACCACGGCCACGTCCGGGTCCGGGCCGTCTTCCGGCGGACAGAATCCGGCCGGCCACCAGACCGGGGCGGCCAGAGCCGGGGGAACGTCGGGCGGGGTCAGGCGCGAATCCGGGTCCAGGCGCAGCCGCACGTGGCCGCTGACCAGATGGTCGAGGCGGTCGGTGAAGGCCCGGCGCGTCCAGGAGCAAAGGCCCAACCCGTCGGGATGGGACAGGGCCAGCCCGGCCCCGCCGCAAAAGCCGCAGTAGACGCCGCCTTTGGCCACGTAGTCGCGGATGGCCGCCGTGCCGGCCGGACCCAGGGCGGCGAACTTGCGCCGGGCGAATCCGCCGGGGACGAAGAGCGCGGTCGGCCGCTCGCGCCAAAGCGCCCCGGCGGCGACCTGCGCGCAACTGACGGGACGCGCGTCGGCCCCCAGGGCGGCAAGCCCTCGGCATAACAGCAATCCCCACAAGTACGAATGGTCCCACAGGACCAGAAAGCGCGCGGCCATGGGGCAACCTAGCGTCTCGGCGCGTGGGCGGCAAGACGGTCGGCCGGACGCGGGCGCGGGACAGTGACAACAGCGGCGATCTTTTGTATCCAAGGCCGCTTGAGCGGCGCTTTTGCGCCGCCTTTTTCCAAGGAGCGCAGCATGACAAGCGAGGCCCTACCCAAGGGATACGAACCGGCCGATGTCGAGGCCCGGTGGATCAAATATTGGCAGGAAGACAAGACCTTTACCCCAGACCCCGACGGGCCGGGCGAACCGTACAGCATCGTCATCCCGCCGCCCAACGTGACCGGGGCCCTGCACATGGGCCATGCCTTAAACATCACCATCCAGGACATCCTGTGCCGGTATCATCGCCAGCGGGGCCGCAAGGTCCTGTGGGTGCCGGGCACGGACCATGCCGGCATCGCCACGCAAAACGTGGTGGAGCGCTCCCTGGCCGCCAAGGGCGTCTCGCGCGAGGCCATCGGCCGCGAAGCCTTCATCGAGGAAGTCTGGAAGTGGCGCGCGGAATACGGCGGCAAGATCCTCAACCAGATCCGGCGCCTCGGCGCGTCCGTGGACTGGACCCGGGAACGCTTCACCTTCGACGAGGGCCTCTCGCGCGCCGTGCGCGAAGTGTTCGTGCGCCTGTATGAGGAAGGGCTCATCTACCGGGGCGACTACATCATCAACTGGTGTCCGCGCTGCCATACCGCCCTGGCCGACCTGGAAGTGGAGTACGCGCCGCATATCGGCAAACTCTACCACATCCGCTACCCGGTGGAGGAAATGCCCGACACCTTCCTCACCATCGCCACCACCCGCCCCGAAACCCTGCTTGGCGACACGGCCGTGGCCGTGCATCCCGAAGACGAACGCTACAAGGAATTCGTGGGCAAGCACGCCATCCTGCCGCTGGTCGGCCGGCGTTTGCCGATCATCGCCGACGCCTATGTCGAGCGGGAATTCGGCACCGGCTGCCTCAAGGTCACGCCGGCCCACGACATGAACGACTTCGAGCTCGGCCGCAAACACCACCTCGAAGTCATCGCCGTGCAGGACGAGGCCGGCAACATCAACGAGAACGCGCCCGAGAAGTACCGCGGCCTGGACCGCGCCGAGGCGCGCAGGATCATCATCGAGGACCTCAAAGAACAAAAGCTCCTCGACGACATCCGCGACTACGAGCACAACGTGGGCGAGTGCTACCGCTGCCGCACGGTCATCGAGCCGTATGTGTCCAAGCAGTGGTTCGTCAAAACCGGCCCCCTGGCCAGGGCGGCCCGCGAGGCCGTGGAACACGGCCGCACCACCATCCTGCCCGACCAGTGGACCAAGACGTATTACGACTGGCTGGACAACATCCGCGACTGGTGCGTGTCGCGCCAGATCTGGTGGGGGCACCGCATTCCGGCCTGGACCTGCGAGGCCTGCGGCGAGCTGATCGTTGCCCGCGAGGACCCGACAACGTGTCCGAAGTGCGGCGCGACGACCCTTACCCGGGACCCGGACGTGCTGGACACCTGGTTCTCGTCGGCCCTGTGGCCGTTTTCCACCCTGGGCTGGCCCGACCAGACCAAGGAACTGAAGACGTTTTACCCGACCACGGTCCTCAGCACCGCCTTCGACATCCTCTTTTTCTGGGTGGCCCGCATGATGATGATGGGCCTGCATTTCATGAAGGACGTGCCGTTTAAAGAGGTCTACATCCACGCCCTGGTGCGCGACGCCGAGGGCCGCAAGATGAGCAAATCCCTTGGCAACGGCATCGATCCCCTGGCCATGATGGACCGCTACGGCACGGACGCGCTGCGGTTCACCCTGGCCGCCTTTGCCGCCATGGGCCGCGACATCAAGCTGTCCGAGGAGCGCATCGAGGGCTACCGCCATTTCGTCAACAAGATCTGGAACGCAGCCCGGTTCGCGCTCATGCACATCGGCGAAGGCGCGCCGGATATTTCTTTGGAAGAGGCGGCCAAGGCCGGACTGTGCCATGCCGTGATCCTGTCGCGCCTGGAGCGGCTCAAGGCGAAGGTGTCGGCCTCGATCGAGAGCTACCAGTTCAACGATGCGGCCCAGGAGCTCTACGGCTTTTTCTGGCGGGAATTCTGCGACTGGTATCTGGAGATGGCCAAGGTGGACCTTGGCGGCGAGGATGCGGCCAAAAAGGGCGCGGCCAAGCGGGTGCTGTACGCGGTGCTCTCCGAAGTGCTCACCCTCATGCACCCGTTCATGCCCTTCGTCACCCAGGAGATCTGGAGCAAGCTGCCGGGCGTGGCCGATCCCAACCTGGCCCGAATGCCCTATCCCGAGGCGCGGCCGGGGCTGGTTTCCGAGACGGCCGAGGCCGACATGGAGCTTTTGAAGGCCGTTGTGGTCGGGGTGCGCAACATCCGGGCCGAGCTCAACATCAATCCGGGCGTGAAGCTGACGGCCTTGGTCCATGCCGACAGCGACAGCGAGGTCGCTTCGCTTACGGCCAATACGGCCATGATCGTCTTTCTGGCCAAGCTCGAATGCTTCGAGGCCGGGCTTACGATCACCGCGCCCAAGGCGTCGGCCTCCACGGCGGCCGGGACCTGCGCCCTCTACGTGCCGCTTTCCGGGGCGGTGGATTTCGACGTGGAGTTTCTGCGTCTGTCCAAGGAAGAGGTGAAGACGGTCAAGGAACTGACCATCGTGGAGAAAAAGCTCGGCAACGAGGACTTCGTGTCGCGCGCGCCGGCCGAGGTGGTGGCCAAGGAGCGGGAGAAGCAGGAGGCGCTGGGCGAACGGCTGGCGCGGCTGCGGGAGCTCAAGGACCGCATCAGGAAGCTCATGGCCGAATAAATGGCCTTGCAGGATAGCGCAAAAAGCGGGCGGCCCCCGAAAAGGACCGCCCGCTTTTTTGGGGGGGCCGACGGCAGCTACGCTTCCTTGTCGAGCATGCGCTCCACAGCCTCCCCGGCGATGGGCCGCGAGAAAAGAAACCCCTGCCCGGACTCGCAGGCGAAATCGTTGAGCACCGCCGACTGGGTCTCCAATTCGACGCCCTCGGCCACCACGTCGAGGCCCAGGCTGTGGGCCAGGGCCACCACCGCGCCGACGATCTTGCGGTTCTCGTTGGCCTCGATCTCGCTGACGAAGGTGCGGTCGACCTTCAGCGTATCGATGGGAAAGCGCTGAAGATAGGACAGCGACGAGTATCCGGTGCCGAAATCGTCCACCGACAGGCGCACGCCAAGCTCCTTGAGGCGCTTGAGCCGCAGAATCGACACCTCCGGGTTGTCCATAATGACCGTTTCCGTGATTTCGAGCTTGAGCGCGCGTGGATCGAGTCCGGTGCTCCGCAGGATGCGCTCCACGTCCTCGACCAGGGTCGGCTGGGTGAGCTGCTTGGCCGACAGGTTCACGCTCATGGACATGGCCCGCACCTGCGGGAAATTCGTCTGCCAGCCCACCATGGTCCGGCAGGCCTCTTCCAGCACCCACAGCCCCAGCGGCACGATAAGCCCGGTATCCTCGGCTACGGGGATGAAATCCTTTGGCGAAGCCACGCCTTTGCCCGGGCGCTGCCAGCGCACGAGGGCCTCGAAGCCCTGCAGGCTGCGATCACGAAGCGACAGGATCGGCTGGTAGTCGAGGAAGAATTCCCCCCGGTCAAGCGCCAGGCGCAGCGCGCTTTCCAGGTCCATCAGCCGGATGGCGTCTTCGAGCATGCGGGTGTTGAAGACCTTGAAGCGGTTTCTGCCCTCGCCCTTGGCCCGGTGCAGGGCGATGTTGGCGTTGCGCAGGAGCTCCTCGGGCTTGTCGTAGAGGCAGGGGCTGATGACGATGCCCATGGAGCAGGTGACGTGGATGTCGTGGTCGCAAAACTGAAAGACTTCCCCGACGGCGCTGCGGATGCGTTTGACGATGCGCACGATCTCCCGGTAGGAGCCGGTTTCCTCGAGCAGCACCACGAATTCGTCGCCGCCCAGGCGCGAGACCGTGTCGAGCCCGCGCACGCATTCCCGAAGCCGCTTGGACACGCCCTCCAGGAGCCTGTCCCCCATGTGGTGGCCCAGGCTGTCGTTTATGACCTTGAACCGGTCGAGGTCGAGGAAGATCACGGCGTACTGGTAGTTGTCGCGGCGTTTGGAGCGCTCGATGGCCTGCCGGATGCGGTCCAGGCACAGGGAGCGGTTGGGCAGGCCGGTCAGCGGATCGTGGAAGGCCATGTGGGCCAGCTGGCTTTCCAGGCGTTTGCGGTCGGTGATGTCCGTGACGAGTCCGCCGGCCAGGCGCGAATCCTCGTCGTGGCCCATGGGAAAAAGCGC
Source organism: Solidesulfovibrio sp. C21 (assembly GCF_047785625.1). Taxonomy (NCBI): domain Bacteria; kingdom Pseudomonadati; phylum Thermodesulfobacteriota; class Desulfovibrionia; order Desulfovibrionales; family Desulfovibrionaceae; genus Solidesulfovibrio; species Solidesulfovibrio sp. C21. The sequence goes on along the minus strand of NZ_JBLODY010000008.1, from coordinate 94,137 downwards.
CAGCAGCAGCGTCTTGTCCGCGCCGCCGATGGATACGGTTGCTTCCTTTTTGACCGGCTCGTTCCAGGCAATGACCCGGCTGGCGTCGCGCGACAGGGCGGTGGCCAGCTCCTCGGGCAGGACCTCGGACACGGGCGCGCCATGGGCCGGCGGGCCGCATAGGCCGAAAATGCCCCAGGCGGCGGCATTGGCCGCCAGCAGCCGGTCCTCGGCGTCGAGCACGAAAAAACCATCGGGACAACGTCCCAGCTCCAGGTCCGGCTGGTCCGGCCGCAGGCCCAGGGCGCGGGCGTGACCGGCCTCGAGCAGCAGCCGGGGGCCGTCGCCGGCGGGCAGGGGGACGAAGGTGAGGGCCAGGGGGATGGCGCGGCCGTCCGGCAGACGGCCCAGGACGCGGGCGCGGGTCGTTTCCCCGCCAAGGGCCGCGGGGAGCAGCGGCGATACCTGGCTCCAGGCCTCCGGGCCCAGGACGGCCTCGAGGGACGCGTCGGTCAGGCTTCCGGGCAGGCGGGCAAAGAGCTTTTCCCCGGCCGGATTGGCGTCGAGCAGCCGGCCGTCCGCGTCGAGGAGGAACTGGGCCGTGGTCGCGGCGGCGAACACGGCGCGGCTTTGGGCCTTGCCCTTGGCCAGGGCCCTGTCCAGTCGCTGCCGAGCCAGGCTCGTTTCCACGGCGGCCAGGAGCGTCTGCTCGTCCGGGGGATGGGACAGGAGGAAGGTGACCTGGGCCCGGCGCGCCGGTTCGAGCCGGCAGGCGTCGCCGTTTCGGGCCAGGAGAATAACGGGGATGCCGTGCCCTTCGCGCAGCAGCCCGGCCGCGTCCGCGCCGTCGCAGGCCCCTTCGAGGTCGAGGCGCAGGACGGCCAGATCCGGCCGGTGGGCGTCCGCCTGCTCCAGGGTCTCCCGGCAGGACGCCGTGGGCCCGAGCGGCACGTAGCCGTTTTTATCGAGGAGCCCGGCCAGATATGCGGCCGCGGCACGGTCCTGCTCGCCGATCAGAATGCGGGGAGGCGTCATGAAAACTCCCTGCCACGCAAAAGCAGCGTGTTATGATGCCGCCGGGGAGTCCGGCAACGTCATAACGGCATGGTAGCGCAGGAAGGTTTCTTCACGCAACCGCCATGAAGGGTGTTCGCCGGGCGGTCGCTAATTGGTGGGGTACCACAACTTGATGGACGAGCCCTTGTCCCCTGGCTTTTGGGCCATGCGGAATTCGTACCGGGCCGTGTCGTCGGTGAGCCGGAAGATGGCCGTGCCCACGTTGCCCTTGACCATGCTTTGAAAATGCAGGGACTGGCAGTCGTCGTCGAGGGCTTTGCCCGTGGCGTCGAAGCGGGACATGCAGATGCGAAGCAGCGGGTTGGCCTGGTCGCTTAAAAGCGAATCCATGCTGGAGGGCGGTTTGCGCCGCAGTTCCGCCGTAACGATGACTTCCTTGTACGGCACCTTTTGCAGCGTCACCTTGTCGCCGGTGGGCACGTATTTTTCCTCGGTGCGCACCCGCTCCTCGATGTCCGTCACCTTGACGAAGTCGCTGCGCAACTCCTTGTAACGCGTCAGGTCGGATGCGTCGGCCGGGCGGGGACACAGGGCCGCCGCGAAAAGCAGGGTCAAGACCAGGACGGGCAGGTGACGCAACGGGGTCATGGGGGGACACCTCCGTTTGGCTTGCGACCGGGCGCGCCGTTACGATGCGTCGCGCCGGGGAGCGATGGGGAAAATGGCGAGTTTGAGAAAATCGGTTTCCGTGATGATGCCGACCAGCCGGTCGTTCTCGACCACGGGCAGACAGCCGAACTTGTTGTAGATCATGGTTTCGGCCGCCGCGCGCAGGGCCGTGTCCGGGGAAACGGTCACAAGGTCCGTGTGCATGACGTCCCTAAGCGCCGTGACCGGGTCTTTCCTGTTTTCCAGGGACAGCATGTCGCGCTGGGTCACGAGCCCCACGAGTTGTCCGTCTTCGTCCGTGACCGGGATATGGCGGACGAAAAGCTCCTGCATGAGGGACATGGCGTCGGCCAGACTGTCCGACTCGCGCAGGCAGCGCAATTGGCTGGTCATCAGATCGGCTACAAGCATGGGGTGACTCCGAAAAACGGCGACAGGAACCGTTTTCCGGAATCCTTGCCGAATCAAGGCGGCAAGTCAAGGCGGCCGGCCGCCGCGCTTCGGCAAGGATTCCGGTGAGCCGGCATACGGCATCCGGGAAGGGCCGTACGCGCCCGCGCCCGGCCTAGCTTCGGCCCGGACGTCCGACCAGACAAAAAAAGGCCGGGGAAAGCCCCGGCCTTCTCGCGGCCCGAAGGCCGCATCAAGACAAACCGGCGCCTAGTTGGCCGGGGTGGTGGCCTTTTTGGCCTTCTTCTTGGCCTTCAGCATTTCGACGACAGAGTAGCTGTCGCTCTTGGTGGGCTTTTTATGCTTCTTCTTCTTGGTGCCGGCGAAAGCCATGGAGGTGGCGAGCAGGCAGGAAATGACGGTGAAGACGATGATCTTTTTCATGATTGCGCTCCTTAAGCGACGTTCGAAAATCTGGCGAATCCCCCCCAGCCGACGAGGCGGGCCCCCACATGGGCCGGTGCCCCCGCGTCGACCGGGCGACATGTTTCCCGAGTCGACACCTGGGGTCTAAGCCCGGACCCCTTTCCGGCCACTTACGCCAGCATTACAGCCATGAAAGATGAAATATACAATATTCCGGCAGGTTGCTGCGGCCTTGCCGGGCGATTACAGATGTGAAAAACAAGTGAAATCTGTGGCGCTCCCGCCCACTGGCCTTTATGAGCCGTACCATGTACACCATGCCAAAAGAACGTGCGGGAAAAGGGTGCGCCATCCCCGCGCCCCCTGATGTACGGGACAAGGAAAAACGGTCCATGCGGATTCTGCTCGTTGAGGACGACGAGAAAATCGCGTCGTTTATCATCGGCGGCCTGCGCCAAAGCGGATTCGCCGTGGACCATGCCGCCAACGGGCTGGACGGGCTGCACCTGGCCGCGACCGAACCGTACGCCGTGGCCGTCATCGACGTCATGCTGCCGGGACTCGACGGGCTCAAGGTCATCGAGGAACTGCGCCGGCGCAAGGTCAATACGCCCATTATCATCCTGTCGGCCAAGCGCTCGGTCGAGGACCGGGTGCGGGGACTCGAAACCGGCAGCGACGACTACATCTCCAAGCCCTTTTCCTTTTCCGAACTGCTGGCCCGGGTCCAGGCGCTCATCCGCCGCTCCTCCAGCGTGTCCGAACCCACCCGGCTGACCGTGGGCGAGCTGTCCATGAACCTGCTCACCCGGGAGGTGCATCGCGGCGAAACCGCCGTGCAACTCCAGCCGCGCGAGTTCGCCCTGCTCGAGTACTTCATGCGCAATTCCGGCAAGGTGCTGTCCAAGACCATGATCATGGAGCATGTCTGGGACTACCATTTCGATCCCCAGACCAACCTGGTGGACGTGCTCGTGTGCCGGCTGCGCAACAAGATCGACCGGGACTGGGACAAGAAGATGCTGCATACCCTGCGCGGGGTCGGGTATGTCCTTAAAGAGTAGGGCGCTGTTCCGTTCCACCACCGTTCGTCTGACCGTCCGTTATTCCCTGATTTTCATTTCCAGCGCGCTGATCCTGTTTCTTTTGGCCTATTCGCTGCTCTCCGACGCCGTGCGCGAGGGCGACCGGGTGGCCATGGCCCAGAAGCTGCGCGAATACGCCTCCATCGGCCTCAAAAAGGGGCTGACCGGGCTTTTGGAATTCGTGCGCACCGAGCGCGAGAATTACGACTACGACGAATACTATCTGCGCATCGTGGACGCCGACGGGAAGCAGTTGCTCAACCTTTCCCCGTCCGACCTGCCGCCTTTGCCGGAAAAACTCGAGAACGACGCCCCGAGCGCCGGCATCCAGTGGTTTTTCCTGCCCCAGAAAAAGGATGCCGCCTTGCTCGAAGTGGCCTCCCGGGCGCTTCCCGGCGGCGGCGTGGTGTACATGGGCAAGGACGCCAGCGACCGCGAGCGGCTGCTGCGGCAGTTCCGGGTGATTTTCGCCGGCATCATGGCCCCGGTGGCGCTGATCGGCCTGGCCGCCGGCTTCGTGCTGGCCCGGCGCGTGCTCAAGCCCATCCAGAACCTCATCGACACCGTGCGGGCCATCGACACCGGCCGTATGGACGCCCGCGTCCCGGCCGTGGGGTCCGATGACGAACTCAACGAACTGGCGCTGCTTTTCAATGCCATGCTTGACAAGATCAAGGCCCTTCTAGCCGGCATGCGCGAGGCGTTGGACAATGTGGCCCACGACCTGCGCACCCCGGCCACCCGGACCCTGGCCGCCGTGGAGGTGGCCGCCACCAAGACCGATCCCGACGCCCTGCGCGAGGCCCTGCTCGACTGCGCCGAGGAGACCCGTCGCATGGTGTCCATGCTCGATATCCTCATGGACATTTCCGAGGCCGAGACCGGGGCCATGCGCCTGCACCTGGGCCCGATGGACATGGCCACCTTGATCGGGGAGACGGCCGAGCTGTACCAGTACGTGGCCGAGGAGAAAGGAGTTGCCGTGGTCGTTGATACGACCGGGTGGCTGCCGGTGGTGGCCGACGTGGACCGCATGCGCCAGGTGCTGGCCAATTTGCTGGACAACGCCGTCAAATACACCCCGGCCGGCGGCCGGGTGGAACTTTCCGGCCGGCTGCACGACGGGGCTGTGTCGGTGTGCGTGGCGGACACGGGCGAGGGGATAGGCGCCGAGGACATCCCCCGCATCTTCGAACGCCTCTACCGGGCCGACAAGAGCCGGTCCCGGCGGGGGCTTGGGCTTGGGCTGTCGCTGGTGCGGGCGGTGCTCTTCGCCCATGGCGGGGTCATCGACGTGCAGAGCACGCCGGGTAAGGGCAGCCGCTTCACCTTCAGCCTGCCGGCGGCGACGGAGGGCGAACTTCCCGTTTTGTGACGCCGTCGCCGGTGTAACGCGCCGCATATTCGGGAAAAGGCGTTGTCAAGGCCGGCCGGCTCGGGCATGATTACGGCAGGGTCGGGGACCGAAGGTGTTCGCCCGGACGCACCGTCAATCACGGGGAGACCGCCATGACCGAAACGGAAGCTACCAGCGCCACGCCGTTTTTTTTCGCCAAACAGGCCCTGTTCGACGTCAAGCGCAAGCTGTGGGGGTATGAGATCCAGGGCGGCTCGGACGCCTGCGAGGTCCTGGCCTGCTTTGCCGACCGCGAACAGGTGGCCGACTCCCTGGCTTCTTCCTCGTACATGGGCGTGCAGCATGCCGTGGAGCGGGGCAAGAAGGTCGTGGCCCCCTTTGACGAGGTCGGGCTGCTCGCCAAGGCCCCGTACGCCCTGCCGCCGGCCCACGGCGTGGTCAAGGCCGTGGGGGCGGTGACGCAGCCCGAGGCGCTTACGGCCGCCGTGCGCCAGTTGCGGGCCGACGGCTACGTCCTGGCCCTGGATTCCGGGCCGGGCATGGCCTCCACGCCCGGCTTGGCCGAACTGGCCGACGTGCTCTGCTTCGACGCCGGCTCCGGGGCCGATCCCCGCGATTTTCTGGACGCCGCCCGGGGCCGCCAGGTGATCCTGCTCGCTTCCAGGGTGCAGGGGCTCGAGCAGTTCGAGGCCCTCAAGGCCGCCGGCTTCACCCTGTTCCAGGGGCGTTTTTTCAAGGAACCCGAGATCATCGCCGAGCGGCGGCTCACCTCGCACCAGATGAGCCGGTTCACCCTGCTGCGCCTGATCGAGGCCGAGGACCCGGACGTGGACGCCCTGGCCAAGGGAATCTCCGCCGACGTGTCCGTGAGTTTCCGCCTGCTGTCCTACCTCAACAGCGCCGCTTTCGGCTTTCCGCAAAAAATCCAGTCCATCCGCCAGGCCATCATGCTCCTGGGCTCGATCACGATGCGCAACTGGCTGCGGGCCGTGCTTTTGGCCGACATGGCCCAGCACGGCGACATGCCGCGCGAGCTGGCCGAACTTTCCCTAGGACGGGCGCGGTTTCTGGAGCTTGTGGCCACGCGCTACGACTACTGGGACTTCAATCCGGGCTCGCTGTTCCTGTTGGGGCTTTTTTCCCTGCTCGACGCCATCCTGGGCATGCCCATGGCCAAGGTGACCGAGCATCTGCCCCTGGAAGAAACGCTCAAGGCGGCGCTTCGCCGCGAAACCCAGAGCGAATACGAGCCGCTGCTCGACCTCGTGGCCTGTATCGAGGACGCGGACTGGGTGCGCCTCGACGACCTGACCCGCAAGCTCGGCTTCGACCTGGAAACGGTCAAGACCTGCGCCAGCGAGGCCATGGCCTGGAGCAGCGCCTTTTTCATCACCCAGCATGCGGCCGGGCCGGCGTCCTGACAGCCGCCGGTTTCGGGAGTCCGTCTTTGCAAAACGATGCCCCGTGAACGGGAATGCCGTTTCCGCCCGGGGCGGCGCGGCCGTTATGGCGACTGGGGCGGCGGGGGAATCAGGCCAAGCTTGGCCAGTTCCGCCAACAGCGTTTCGCGGCGCAGGGGCTTGGGCAGGTAGGCCTCGGCCCGGCCGTGAAAGAAGGATTCGCTGACGTTTTTGGTGTCCGTCAGCACCGAAATCATGATGAGCTTGAAGCGTTCGGCCGGGTTGTGGGCGTCCTCGATGCGGCGCAGGGCCTGGACCACTTCATTGCCGTCCATGCCGGGCATGAGGATGTCCATGAAGACGGCGGTAAAGGGCCTGTCCTCCTCCAGGGCGGCCTCGAAGGCGGAGAGGGCCTCCATGCCGTCGCAGGCGGTGAGGCATTCGGCGTAGGCGGAAAGAAAGGTCCGCAGGAAAAGGATAATGCTTTCGTCGTCATCCACGATGAGAAAGCGCATGATGGAGCCCCCGGTCCCGGCGGCAGGGCCGGTTGAAATATGTTAGGGGCTTTTTTTGGCGGAAGCAACCGTCGCGTCCTTGGTCGGGGCCGCGACGAATTCGATGTCCGTCTCGTGGAAATAGCGGGCCAGGGCGGCGATAAGGCGGCCGGCTGCGGCAAGGTCGGCGCGGGCGACGGTTTCCTCCAGGGCCAGGGCCATGTCCGCCGCTTCCGGGAGCTGGAAGGTGGCGGCCGATCCCCGGATGGTGTGGGCCAGCCGGCAGAGGGCTTCGCCGTCGCGGGCGGCCAGGGCGCTTTCGAGTTCCGCGATGTGCTCGTTCTGTATGGCCAGAAACCGGGCGAAGATGGGGCGCAGTTCCGCCGAAACGGCCACGGTTCTCGGGGGGATGTCGTCGGGGGGGGCGGCGCTCATGCCGGCCGGATCTCCTTGTTTGTGCCTTGACGGGGTGCCGTTTGGGCAATTAAGGAAGGTTCACGCGCCCGTAGCTCAGCTGGATAGAGCGTCGGACTTCGAATCCGCCGGCCGGGGGTTCGAATCCCTCCGGGCGCGCCAGTAATCATTACAAATGGTTACACAACAAAATCACCCTGGTCACATAACCTTCTTCACCCGTCCCAAACACCTCTCAGTCCCGGAATAGTCCCGGAACAAAAATATTCCCTCAAAAACCTCTAGGGGGCGGCATTGTCTACAGGCAATGTCGATACCCATTTCAGGTCTCCTTTCATTGTTCACGAGGGGAGAGGCAACCGGTGTGGTCACGATCCGGACCTGCCTAAATTAACGCCGGCTGTTCCCATCCGCAAGGGCAAGGGCGGGCTTCCGCGTATCCTCTCCCTGGCCGCCGAGCGAACCAAGGTCTGGTATGATCATCCCAAAAAATGTCCCCCCCTGCTGACCAAGGGCAACCGCAAAATCCGGAGCGAACGCCGCGAGGCCTGTCTCGTGGTTTTGGAGACGCTACTCTCCCACCTCGACTTAGCGTCCCTGTGCCTTGGCCTGCCCACCCTGGCCAATGGGTTTATCGACATCGATATGAAGACCATCGTTCGCGACTCCGGGTTGGAGCAGCGCCGTTGCGAACGCGCCATCAGGCAGATCAGAGAGGCCAGCCGGCTTCATGGCGGTGACTCAGCCGAGGGGCCTGAGCGACGAAGGCCGGTACTTCGGCTGCCGGGCCATCCGCGTTATCACTACAGCCTTTTTTGAATGGCTGGGATTGGGACCGATGCTGCGGCGGGAACGGGCTTATATTTCGAGCCGGTGTTCGACTATGAGCAGGTGCTGGTCGTCGGGCCGAACCACCCCTTGCGCGCAGCGAGCCATATTGAGCCGGAACAGCTTGCAGTGGAAATCTTGATCACCTACCCGGTCCACATTGATCGGCTCGATATTTATTCCCGATTCCTCACGCCTGCCGGCATCATCCCCAAACAGCACAAGCGGATTGAAACCACTGAGATCATGCTCCAAATGGTGGCCAGCGGCCGGGGCGTGGCCGCCTTGCCGCGTTGGCTGGTCGAAGAGAATGCCGGCAAATTTGCCGTGTTCCCGGTGCGCTTGGGAGCGCAAGGCATAGACAAGAAAATATTCCTCGGTATTCGCGAGGCAGACGTCGACATCGATTACCTGAGGGCCTTTGTGGATTTGGCGCGTGCGTATCGTGATCGATAGACCCTCGGTAGTGTGTTCCTGATTGGCTACGAAGGTTACACGCTCCTATACTCTTGGCAGCGCTGGTGCCCGTCCCCTCGGGAGAGGGCGCAAGAGGGAATCCGGCTTGACAATATCTGTATGAGCCGGGCAACTACTCTGCATTATTGAACTCGCAGGTCCGCATCCGCGATGCGGCTAAATGGGAAGTCCGGTGAAAAACCGGCGCTGGCCCGCAACCGTGAAAGGGGACGAAAACCGCACTCAGCCACTGTCCGCGCAAAAGGCGCGGATGGGAAGGCGCGGTGAGTAGGACGATCCTTGAGCCGGGAGACCAGCCTGCGAGAAGTCATGGCGGGCTTCGAGGCAGAGCCGACCCATGGGCAACATCTCATCTGATTGGTGGGATGTCGTGTCTGTGTTTCCTCGAGCCCTCCTCTTCTTTCACGAAGCAGGAGGTTTTTTTATGCGTTGCGCACTGGCTGCGCTGGCTGTTGTCATGGTCTTGCCCTGTCTGGCCCTGGCGGCTGAGAACCAGGAAGAAACGTTCGACCTTCCCGAAATGCTCGTCACGGCCACGGCTACCCCGGCTCCGGCCAGCGAGGTCCCCGTCCATGTCGAGATGCTCAGCCGGGATACAATCAACCAGCTTGGCGTGGACACCTTGGGCGAACTGATCGCCCAGAAATCGCCGGGCACAACCATTCAGTACCCAGGCGCTTACACGAGTTTTCGCCTGCGAGGGTTCGACACCTATGTTTCGCCAGGGGCGAACATGGATGCCAAGACCCTGGTGCTGGTGGACGGCAACCCCTTCGGCTCGGGCAATCTTGCGCTGATTCCCCTGGATAACGTGGAACGCGTGGAGATCATGCGCGGTCCCGGATCGGTCCTGTACGGGGCTTCGGCCATGGGCGGCGTCATCAACATCATCACCAAGCGGGGCAACGGCCCCCCCTCCGGTTCCGCCGAAGCGGAATACGGCAACTTCAATCGGTTTCAGCCCAGAGCTTCTTTGCAGGGCGGAAGCCCGGACGGCAGACTGGGCTTTTCCCTGGCCGGCCGGGTGACCACCGTGGAACAGTACGACGCCGGCGGCGGCTGGCAGTACCGCAATACCGATTACCATGACGGTGCCGCGTCGGGAACCGCGACCCTGACCCCGGTGGAAAATCACACCTTCCACATCTTCGGGAATTATTTCAACGCCTGGGACGTGGGCGATCCCGGCCCCACCTATGCGCCCACCCCCACGGCCAGAATCCAGGACGCCATGAAGAACTTCGCCGCCATCTACAACGGAGCCACCCCGTTGCATGATGTGGAGTGGCGAGTGGCAACCTGGGTCAACCAGCACGACTACGCTGATACCGATACGCCCTATTACCAAAAAAGCGCCTTCGTAACGAATCAAGCGGGTGTGGATGGACGCGTCACCGTCCCCACCTTTTCAGTGGGGCGTTTCACCCTTGGCGGGCAATACCGGAACATCCACGAGCACCGATACGGGGACGGCGTGTACGCCCCGGATTCCAACTACGCGAACTGGTCCCTTTACGGTGAGGAAAAAGTCGACATCGACGCATTCACCTTTCTGGCCGGTCTGCGCTACGACAATTACGACCTGCGCATTCTCGACAATGATGCCTTCACCGATGTAGCCGGCCAGTCGCGCACCATGGACCATGCGAGCTGGCGGGGCGGCATCACCTGGCGGGCGCTCACCTGGCTTTCCCTGCGCGCCTCCGCCGGCTCCGCCTTCACCCCGCCGGACGCCTATAAATTCTGTGGCCTCTACCGGAATTCCGGCACCAACTCCATCGGCAACCCAAGCCTGCTTCCCGAGACCAGCACCACCTGGGAAGGCGGATTCGATATCGATTGGAAAGGCCTTAAGTTCTCCGGAACCGGCTTCTACACGTTCTACACCAACGCGATCACGACTACCACGACCACGGTTGGCGGCGAAACCAACTGGCAGACCTGGGTCAATTCCGCCGGTTGGCGGCTGGCCGGCCTGGAGGCGTTCACACGTTACACCACTTCCTGGTCCGTCGGATCACACAGGCTTACGGTCACGCCGTCTCTCAACGCCATTTGGTACCTGGAACGCCGTGAAGAAGACGATGCCTTGGTCAATGCACGCGGCACGGACACGGTGCTCAACCTGTCCGAATATAGCCTGACTCCCGGTGTGCAGTTCGGGTTCGACTCCTGGGTCACGCTCAATCTGAATGGACAGTGGCAAGGTCCCCAGAAGGTGATCGACTGGAACACGAACAGCGCCCGTTACGGCTCGGTCGTAAACAAGGACCCGTTTTTCGTCATGAACGCCAGGCTTTCCTTCAAGCCCGTCGCAAAATTGGAACCATATGTCTTCGTTAACAATCTCGGGGATGAACGGTACAGCTACGTTGACGGCTACCCTATGCCGGGAAGGACGATTGGCGTTGGCCTGCGCTACGAGTTCTGAGCCGGCTTGCCGACGGTTGGCGGAGCTTCCTGGCGCGCCGCCGGAACTGGCGGGCTTTGGTTTGGAACGTACGCAGCGCCATGCACGCTTGATACTGCCGGACGCTTGGCGGGCTTGCGGTTGGTCTCCGCTTGGTGGGGGGCTGGCCAGGGCGCGGCACATGTTCATTGTCCGCGTCCACGAGGATGGAACGCGTACCCCGGCCGAGTATCCGCCTCCCGAGACGACCCTTGGCCGCTACGCTCGTGACCGCCGCTGGCCCGGTCCGGCCATGGGCATGATGACCGCCGCCTCCATGGCCTCCTGCCGGGTCGCCTGGCGTAGCGAGTCTGGCGTGGCTGTTTGCGTCGTATTGACGGCCGGGCTGGCCAATGCCAGACGGGCCGGAGACAAGGCCGATTGCCGGGATGGAAACGCCGGCGCATTGCCGGCGGGAACCATCAATATCCTGGCGGCCACCAATGCCGCGCTCACGGACGCCGCCTTGCTGGAGGCCCTCATGATCATGACTGAAGCCAAAGCCGCAGTCTTGTCCGAGCACGGCATCGTAAGCCCAGTCAGCGGGCTTGTGGCTACCGGCACAGGCACCGATTGCGCGGCCATGGCCTGCGGGGAGGGGCCTTCACTGCGCTTTTGCGGCAAGCATGTCCTTTTCGGGGAGATGCTGGCCAGGGCGGTCATGGAGGCGCTTTCCTCCTCCATTTCCTGGGAGGCGGGCCGATGAAGAGCTGTCGCCGCCTTTTCCTGGGCGTCCTGCTCGCCTGCTGCGTCGCTTGGCTGTTTCCACCTCAGGCAGCGGCGGAGCCTCCCGAGGCGCAGCCTTCCCCCCGGTATCCCGCCCGTATCGTCACCCTGGCACCCAGCCTGACGGAAATCGTCTACGCCCTGGATCGCGGAGAACTGCTCGTGGGGGCTTCCACCTACAGCGATTTTCCGGCGGTGGCCAAAAGTCTCCCCAGGGTAGGGTCGTATGCCCGGCCCGATCTTGAACGCATTGTGGCCCTGCGCCCAGACTGCTGCCTGGCCGTGGCCGGCATGACTCCGCCGGAGGCCATTTCAAGGCTGCAAGACTTGGGGGTTGCGGTCCATGTTCTGGATACCGCGAGCCTTGAGGCCGTGCTGGCCTCTATTTTGAAAATCGGGCGTCTGCTTGACGCCTCGGACAGAGCGGCCAGCTTGGTCGGGGACATGCGCCAGACCATAGAACGCGTCGCCCGGGAGCGCGACAACGGCCCAAGGCCGGCGGTGCTCTACCAGATCGGGTTCGCCCCCATGCACGCCGCTTGTCGGGGGACCTTCATCAACGAACTTCTTGAACTGGCCGGCGGCAGGAATGTGTGTGCCGCCATGCAGGGGTATCCGCAACTGACCAATGAGCAGGCGGTCGCTTTCCGGCCCGAGGTGATCCTCATCCCGACCATGGGCACTGACGCCTTTGACGCGGCCAAGGCCCAATGGAACGCCTGGCCTGAAGTGCCCGCCGTGCGCCAAGGGCGAATCTTTTTTCTGGATTCAGACTTGTTCGACCGCCCCGGCCCCAGGTTGACCCAGGGGCTGGAAGAACTGGTCCGGTTGCTGCGCCAGCCGCCTACCCCGGCGGCCGGGAAACAGCCGTGAAATATTCCGAGGCCGGCTTGCCCTTCCGGCTGGCCCTGGTCTGTCTGCCCCTTGCCGGGCTGCTCGCGGCGGCCTTGACCACCGGCCTTGTCGTGGGATCAAGTTCCCTCCCTCTGCACGAAGTGCTGCGGGCGCTTGCCCAAAGCGACGCCTGCGACCCAACCGTCCTGGCCATCGTCTGGAAGTTGCGGCTGCCCCGGAGTCTGCTGGCGGCCCTGGCCGGCGGCGCGCTTTCCCTCAGCGGCCTGGTCTTCCAAACGCTGGTGCGCAATCCCTTGGCCGATCCCTATATCCTCGGCGTGTCCGGTGGAGCCGCCCTGGGGGTGGTCGGAGGCATGTTGCTCGGTTTGCCCGCGTTCCTGGGAGCCGGACCGCTCGCCTTTTTCGGGGCAATGGCAGCCTTTGGCGTGGCCGTGACCCTGTCGCTACGGGATGGGCACGTGGCAACGCCCTCCCTTGTCCTGTCCGGCGTCATGGTCAATGCCTTCTGTTCGGCCGCCATCATGTTTTTCCTCTCCATGACCAGGGCTCATACCTTGCACGCCACACTGGTCTGGCTCATGGGCGACACGTCTTCGGCCACGCTGGGCTCTTTGCCGGTCCCCGCCCTGTGCGTCGTTGCCGGGGCCATGCTGGTCTTCGCCTTGTCCCAGACGATGAACCTGCTCCTTCTCGGCGACGAGGCGGCCGCAAATCTCGGGGTGCGGGTGCGTCTTGCGCAGGGCGTGCTCGTCACCACTGCTGCGACCATGACCGCCGCCGTGGTCAGCCAGACCGGACTTCTCGGGTTCGTTGGCCTGGTCTGTCCGCACATGCTGCGCCTGACTTGCGGGCATGACCAGCGCGTGCTGGTACCGGCTTCCCTGCTGTTTGGAGCATGGTTTCTCGTAAGCTGCGATCTTATCGCCCGGCTGCTCTCTTACGCAGGGGCCATGCCTGTGGGCGTGCTGACCGCCATGATTGGTGCCCCCATTTTCCTGTATTTGCTACGAAGGAGCGGGGCATGACAGCTGCCTACACGGTGGAAGACCTGCGTATCGACTACGCAGGCCGACGCATCCTCGGTCCCCTCGACCTGTCCGTGAACAAGGGGGAATGCTTTCTTGTCGTCGGACCGAACGGTTCGGGCAAAACCACGCTCCTGCGCACCCTGGCCGGGCACGTCCGACATTACCAGGGCCGGATAGCGCTTTGGGGTATCGACCTCTCCGCCATATCCCCGATGCGATTCGCCAGAACTGTCGCCCATCTGCCGCAATTCCCCGAGTTCGCCGTTCCGTTTACGGTAGAGATGACGGTCAGGCTGGGGAGGGCCCCCCGCCTGGGCTGGCTGGGGATGGAATCCCCGCAAGACAAGGAGGCCCTCCGGCAAGCCATGGCAATGACCGGTGTGTCGCATCTGGCGCAAAGAGGACTGGGAACCTTAAGCGGCGGCGAGCGCGCCCGCGTTCTGCTGGCCCAGGCCCTGTGTCGCGAACCGGAGGTGCTGCTGCTCGACGAACCCACGGCCAGCCTTGATCCCGGCCATCAAATGCGCGTGATGGACCTGCTGGACCGTATCCGTCTCGAACGCGGTTTGACCGTGATCATGGTGTCCCATGACCTGAATTTGGCGTCGACCTACGCAGAGAGGCTGCTGCTTGTCCGGGAAGGATGCGCCGTCGCGCTGGGGAGTCCGGCCGAGGTGCTCAAGGAAGCGCATCTGGTCGAGGCCTATGACTGGAATCTGGCCGTTGACCGCAATCCGTTCACGGGAACGCCGCGCGTCACGGCCCTGCCGGGAGGCCAGCCGGAGCCTTGATCGGCTTGCGCCTGACCGGACGGGCCGTGGCGGCCGCCAAACAGCTCAAGGATTTCATGATGGACCGGATCGACGGCGTTTATGGTGCGGATGCCGCTTTCAAGGAGCGTGCATCGCAGCAGAACGTGCAGGTCCAGACGCTATACATAAACTTTTTGGAAGAGCCCATGAGCCACAAGGCCGAACAACTCCTCCACACGCATTGGGAAGATCGCTCGAAAAACATCAAGAAATTGATTGTAGCCGGGCAGTACCCCAATCCCCGGGCTAAGGAATTCGCCGGGACAACCTACCCCTACGAATAACCTGCTGCCGCTGTGACACTTGAACCTGCGGCAAGGGCGCACCTGACCCTAAGGTTCGATTGTTGCGTAATTCTCCAACCCCCGTTCTTACTCGTGGGGGTGGATACAAATAGAAAAAACACCGTGCGAGTAAGCATCTGGTCTATACCCACCCCCGTCACCTGATCGGTAGAATATCCTCTGGGCAAGAAAATAATCAGTGATTACGATCGTGAGTTTCGGCAGCATGCCCCTCGTGTACATGATCATGAGAGCCATGTTCTTCGCTATGGTCATGATCGTGAACATCTTCGCCCGCCGCATGCTCATGGGGGTGCTTGTGTTCATGTTCGTGTTCATGGGTATGGACGTGACTATGCTTGTGACTGTGCTTTCCTATGCCGGAGTGCTCGTGTTCATGGGTATGCTCGTGGGCATGGTCATGGTGGTGTTCGTGGTCGCCTTTCATAGCGTCCTCCTTTTTGCCATATCATAATACATTTTTCGATCCCGCTTAGACTGCATCTTCTTTTCCCGTATCGCACAGGTACTGCGTAACATTCTTGAGTTTCCCTGTTGTCGCACACGGAAACACATCTCGTGCGCGGCCTTGGTCCCGACCTGCCGGAATCAGCGGCCGCGATGACGACATAATTCCCTCCGATGTCTCGACCCCAATCATGAACTGGACTTCCAGGCCCACAGGCTGGATGACGCTCAAAACAGCATACTTTACTGCCTCTTGACATACTATTTTTATTTTCATAACCGAAAGTGTTATTTATTTAGATTTTCAACGTCTTAAAAAGATATCGATTTATTTTTAGTAATTAACAAGAATATCCAACCCGTTACCCGAAAGGAGCGAGCATGATTCCCCGTCGTTTCTCCCGAGCTGCCCTTCTTGCACTTGGCCTCGTTTTCGCCGCCTCGCCGTCGTTGGCAGCCGATCCCCCCAAAACGGAGAAAGCCGACGAAACCATGCTCGAGGAAGTCAAGGTCGTCTCCTCGCCCATCATCGAAGGGAACCGCGTGGACAGCTTCGCCAATGAAACGACGACGGTTTCCAAGGAGCAGATATGGGACCTCAATGCGCCCGACCTGACCTCGGCCCTGCGACGCACCCCCGGCGTGACGATCTCCCGCTTTGACAACATCGGTTCCTTCGGCGGCGCGGAAGGCGGCGCCATCTTCATCCGGGGCAAGGGGGCCAGCCGGCCCGGCGCGGAAATTTCGGTCATGATCGACGGCGCGCCGGCCTATATTTCGGTCTGGGACCATCCACTGCTGGACTATCTGTCCGTGGACCCGGCCGCCGCCGTCACCGTGTACAAAAGCCCGCAGCCCATGAACTTCGGCAATGGTCTGGCCGCCGTGGATATGACGCCCAAAAGCCGGGGCAAGGAAGGCTTCGAATCGCGGGTCACGGCCCAATACGGTTCCTACAACACTCCCCAGGAAACGGCGGAAACGGGCGGCAAGATCGGCCGTTTCGACTACTACGCCGCCCAGAGCTACCGCTATTCCTCGGGATCGCGAGCCATGTCCGACGGCATGTTGACGAGCTATTACGGCCGCCTGGGCTACGGCCTGACCGACAATTGGAACGCCCACGCCACGGTGATCCGCACGGACAACTACGCCATGGATCCGGGGCCGGAAGGACAGCCGGAGGAACGCGACGGGAAATACGTCACCCGCGACTGGCACATGGTGGCTACGCTCGCCAACACCTACGATTGCGCGGAGGGGACCCTCAAAGGCTATTGGAACAGGGGCGAAGGCAACTGGTTCAACCAGTCCGGCACGGATAACGACAACACGAACGATTCGGACCTGTACGGCGTGCGGGCCAAGGAAAAGTTCCGCCTCTGGCAGGGCGGCGAGATCGCTTTCGGCGCGGACATGGACTGGATCAGCGGCCAGGCGGAATTCACCACCGACCCCGAGCTGACCATCAATTCCCTGACGGACTGGTCGTTCACGCCGGGCGGGGTGACGCATTTCGACCGCATGACCTGGTCCATCTTCTCGCCCTTTCTCGGCGTCTCCCAGATGATCGGCTCCAAGGAAGGCTTTTACGCCACGCCCTCGGCCGGACTTCGCTACTACGGCCACAGCCAGTTCCAGTCGGAATGGTCGCCCCAGGCCGGCTTGCTGCTCGGCTACAAGGACCTGGAGTTGCACGGCACCTATTCCCGGGGCGTCAACTATCCGGGACTCAACGTGGCGGTCTTCTCGCAAAACGTGATCTCCTCCCTGGGCCAGAATTGGCGCAGCCTCAAGGCCGAGACCATGGACCACTTCGAGGCGGGCGCGTCCTACAAATACGAGAATCTGCTCAAGGTCGACGTGACGGCCTTTTCCGACAACGGACACGATCGTTACGTGATGTATCCCTCCTCCGGGAGACCGACCGGGTTCGAAAATTACGGCTCCTACTCCATTTGGGGCCTGGAAACCACGGCGACGTATACCCCGGTCAAGGATCTGTCTTTCTTCGCCGGCTTAAACGCCATGGGGCATACGCCGCAGTACCTGCCCTACGTGCCGAACCTGAGCGTCAGCCTCGGCGGGAACTACCGATTCCTGGAACATTATAAGATCTCGGCCGACGCCCAGTACGTGGACGAGATGTATGTGCTCTCCGAGACTCGGCGCGTGGGTACCCGCAATACGGAAAAGGTGGACGGCTACTGGCTGGCTAACGCCAAGTTTTCCTATTTCTTCACCATCCCCAAACCCAAGGTCGAGACCGAACTCTTCGTGGCCGTGCAGAACCTGACCAATACCTTCTACAAATACAAACCGGGCTACCCCATGCCGGGAACCGGTGTGTCGGCCGGCGTGGCCCTGACGTTCTAACTTCGGAGGTCGTATGGAAGAAACCGTTTCCACAGCCTTCGGCCGACGCGAGGTCTTTACGAAGCTCCGGGCGCATGACCGCATGTGCCATGGGACGGCCTACGCCTGGCTGGAAGGATTTCTGGCCGGGCGGGGCCAAAGCGGCGGGCTGCGCCTGCTCGACCTCGGCTGCAACGATGCCCGTCACATGGCGCGCGTCCTGTCCGCCGGCGACGTGGCCGCCTACACGGGTGCGGACACCGACACGGAGTGCCTGGCCGGGGCGCGGAAAAATCTCGTCGACAGCCCGGCCGCCGTGAATCTCGTCGCCGCCGACGGCCGAGAGGTCCTTGGTGGCCTACGCGAGGCCGTGGATGTCATCTGGATGGGGCTTTTGCTCCACCATTTCCCGCAGGGGGAAAAAGCCCGGCTCTTCGCCATGGCCAAAAAAGCCCTGCGCCCGGGCGGAGTGCTCCTCACCCATGATCCCATGCCAGACGTCGGAGAAAGCGCCGAAGCGTATCTGGAGCGCTACAATCGGGAGATCGAAACCCATTGGGCGGAGCTCGCGCCGGAGGAACGGCGCGTGCTCATCGACCATTTTCGCCGCCATGGCCGCCATGATCCTATCGACGTTGTGGAGCGTCTGGCCCGGGAAGCGGGATTTTCCCAGGTGGTTCGCAAGCGCCTGGACCCCGCCGGCTTCTACGTGTTGTTGCGCTTCGCGGCCTGAGCGGGCGCGCAGGAGGAGAATACAGCATGCAAATGCAAAATAAATCCGATCCCCGGGCCGCCTTCTTCGACGTCCGGGCCGTGAACTGGGAAGCCAACTGCTATCCGCCGCCGGTGCGGGAAAAGCTGCCCTCCCTGGTCGCGTCCTTCCATCTGCCGCCCGGAGCAACGGTTCTCGACATGGGCACCGGCCCGGGGACGCTGGTGCCCTATCTCCGCAAGGCCCTTGGCCCCTCCGGCAGGGTCTTTCCCTTCGACCTCTCCCTGGAGATGCTGCGGCAGGTCCGGTCCAAGCTCGGACCGGCCGACCCGCCGCCGGTCCTGGCCACGGCCATGCGCCTGCCCTTTCGCGACGAAAGTTTCGACGCCGTGGTTTGCTTCGCCGCATTCCCCCATTTCGAGGACAAGGGCCGGGCCCTGTCGGAAATGGCCCGGGTGGCCAAGCCGGGAGCGGCGGTCATCATCAGCCATTTGCTCAGCCGCGCCGAGTTGTTGGCCCACCACGGCACGCACTGCGCCGTGGCCGGCGACGCCCTGCCGGTGGAAGCGGACATGCGAAGACTTTTCCTGCTCGCCGGCCTGCCCGATCCCGACATCATCGACGCCCCCGGCCACTACCACGCCGTCTGCCGCAAGCCGGCCGGCACACCGGGAGGCCGGGCATGACACGACTTTCGCACGCCTTGCGCCATCTCGTGTTCGCCTGCCTCTGCTTCGCCCTGCTCACGGCTTCGGCCCTGGCGCAAACGCAAGCGACGCCGATCGTCATCGCCGCCGGCACCACGCTGGTGGCGGACATCGTCGGCGATCTGGGCCGGGGATTCCTCACCGCCGCCCCCATCGTGCCCGCCGCCTCCTGTCCGGGACACACCGACCTGCGAGCCTCGGATATGCGCACGCTTGCAAACGCCAAGGCCATCATCCTCCACGACTGGCAAACCCACTTTGACAGCGTCATGGGGCCGATCCGAAACGACCCGGCCCTTATCCCCAAAGTGCGTGTTGTCGCAGCCCCCGGCAACTGGATGGTGCCCGACCGCCAAAAAGCCGCCACCCTGGCCGTGGCCGGGATACTGGCCGCGATTGATCCGCCGCATGCCGCCCTCTACGGGGAACGGGCCAAGGCGCGGGTGGCCGAGGTGGACGGGATCGCGGCCGCGCTCTCGGTCAAAGCCAAGACGCTCGCGGGATTGCCGGTGATGGCCGACTGCCAGCAGGAACCTTTTCTCCAATGGCTGGGCTGCGACGTGGCCGCCCAATACGGCCGGTTCGAGGAAAGCGGCCCGCAACAGCTGGCCCAGGCCGTGGCCAAGGCCAGAAACGCCCACGTCCGGCTCGTGGTCGACAACCTGCAAAGCTCGGGAGGTTCGGGCAAGACGTTCGCCGAGGAACTGGACGCGGCATTTGTCGTGCTGAGCAACTTCCCGGGAGGGTTCCCCAACACCCCGACCTGGGCCGAAGCCGTGGCCGCCAACACGGACCGCTGCCTTGCCGCGCTCAAGCGTCATGGAAAGTGACGCCGCCCTTTCCCTGCGCGACGTCGTGGTCAAAAGGCGCGGTCGCATCGTCTTGCACATCGAGACCCTGGACGTGGCCAAGGGGGGGGTACTCGGCGTCATCGGCCCGAACGGGGCCGGCAAAAGCACACTGCTTGCCGCCATCTGCGGGATGTTGCGCCTGGCATCGGGCGCGGTGCGGCTCTTCGGGAACAGTTTGACCGGCCCCGGCGCAAGCAAGGCAAGAAGGGATATCGCCCTGGTCATGCAGGCCCGGGATGCGGACCCGCGTCTGCCCATAAGCGTCCAGGAATCCGTCATGTCCGGCGGCTATGCCAAGCGCGGCTGGTTCAGGACGCCGGGCCGGGAACTCGCCCGGCGGGCATCGCAAATGCTGGAGCTTGTGGGCATCGGCCACTTGGCCGACCGTCCCCTGGGGCAACTTTCCGGAGGCGAACAACAACGCGCGGCCATTGCCAGGGCATTGGCCCAGGAACCGCAGGTCCTGCTGCTTGACGAGCCCACGTCGGCGCTGGACTGGCGCGCCCAGCGCGACATCCTCGGCTGCATTGCCGGGCTGCGCGACCGGCTCGGACTGACCGTGCTGCTGGCCACCCACGACCTCAACAGCCTGGAGAGTCTGTGCAACGAGGTGCTTTGCCTGGAATCCGGCCGCTCTCTCTGGCGCGGTCCGGCCCGGGAAGCCCTCGACGCCGACCGGCTCGGCCGACTCTACCGGGCCGAGGTGGCTGTGGTGTCTCACGCAGGCCGGCGCGTGGTGCTTTTTTAAGGATTCACCATGGAAACTTTTTTGGATGCGGCGTTCATGCGCCATGCCGTTCTGGCCGGGTTGTTCGCCGGCGTGGCCTGCGCTGTGGCCGGCGTATTCGCTGTGCTCATGCGACTGACGTTCATCGGCGTCTGTCTGGCCCATGCCGCCTTTGCCGGCGGGCTTCTGGGGCTGCTTTTCGGCTTGGACCCGCTCACGGGCGCGTTGGTCGCCAGCCTGGCGGCGGCCGCGGTCATCGGGCCCGTGGCCGACCGGGGTGAGCTTTCCCCGGATACCGCCGTGGGCGTCGTGTTCTCGGCCATGCTCGGCCTGGCCATTTTCTGCCTGGGCCTGCTCCCTGGTCCCAAGACGGCCGGCCTCAACCTTTTTTGGGGCAATATCCTGACGGTCAGCCCGCGCGACCTTTGGCTCCTCGGCGGGGTGGCCGTGACGGCGAGCCTGCTCATCGTCGCCTTCTTCAAGGAGATCCAGGCCGTCGCCTGCCATCGCTGGATAGCCCGGGCCTGCGGCCTGCCGGCCACGGCCATTTTCTACGGCATCCTCTTTTTCACGGGCCTGACCGTCACCGCCTGCCTGCCGAGCATCGGGGGGCTTCTCGTTTACAGCCTGCTCATCAATCCGGCAGCGGCAGCCTACCAGCTCACCTACCGCCTGGGACGCCTGTTCTTTTTGGCGGCGCTGTTCGGGGTCGTCTCCTGCGAGGGCGGCCTGTTCATCGCCTGGAAACTCGACGTGCCGGCCGGCGCGTCCATCGTCCTCGTGTCCAGCCTGATCTTCCTGGCCGCCGTGGCCTGCTCTCCCAAAAGAAAGGCCGGGGCCAGGGCCGAGGCATAACGGCCATGGCGGACATGCCGTCTGTTCTGCCCGAGTGGCAACACTCCACGAGTTCCTATCGCCGCGCCTGGCTGGGATGGCTCTTGTCCGTGGCGCTCCATGCAGTCGCCCTCGTCGTCCTTGTCTTTTTCTACCGATTCCTCGTGATCCATCCTGCCGGCGGGGGGGGAGGCGGGACCGGCGGCGGTGGCGGGTCCGTTCTGGCTGTCGACCTCTCAGGGTTGGGCTCGGATGCAGGCGGTCCTCTTGCCGGACCGGATGCGACAGCAAGCGATGACGAGATGCCGGCTGAAGAAACCGCGTCCCTTCAAACCAGGCAGGAGGCCAGGCCAGAGGAGGCGTCGGTGGTCAACCAGGAAAAGGCGTTGCCTGTTTTGGCGAAACCCTCCGCAAACGCTGTCACAACCAAAGCCAAGAAGATAAAGCGCCTCGCCCGAAAAAAACGACTTCCCCAAGCTGCCGCAGTCGCCACGGCTCCCGCATCCGTATCGGGGCGTAGATCGGAGGGGCCCGACACGAGTGACGCTTCCCAAGCCGGACCATCGGGGAGTGGGCCGGGCATGACCGGAGGAGCGTCCGGCCAGGGCGGCGGGACCGGCGGCGGCAGCGGTGGCGGCGAGGGCCCCTCTGTCGGGGCGGGGCAGGGCATGGGCGAAGACGGTGGCATGAGCCTGGCCGCCGTTGATGTGAAGCCGAGGATCATGCGACAAGTGGAGCCCGCTTATCCTGCGGATGCCCGACGGCATGGGATCGAGGGACGGGTTGTCGCACGACTCCTGGTCACCGCTGACGGCGGGGTAAACAAAATCAGCATTGTTTCCGCAAAGCCGCCGCAGATATTTGAGCAAGCCGTTATTGCGGCCCTTGAAAAATGGCGGTTCCATCCTGCCCGGTACAAAGGGCGTGAGGTGGCTACCTGGGTCATGCTGCCAATCAGGTTTAATTTGAAGGACTGAGGTGTTGTAAGGCGACAGATTTTTCGAGATGCGGCATTGTTACAATGCAAGCATCGAGTGAGATAGTCGGATACTTCTCATGCGTGGGCACACTGCAGGGCGAGCTGAATAAGCCGTCGCCCCGAGGAGGCCATCACGTAGTAGTCCCGCTTGGGCGTGGCCGTGGCCACGATTTCGATCTGCCGGGCATTGCAGCCCATGCCGGTGTAGAGTTCCCGCTGGCCGTCCTGCCTGGCCGTGAGATTGGGCAGGAGGATCTTGGTGGGGCAGGACTCGACGAGCACGTCCATGATGCCCGAGCGCACCGCGTCGGAAAGGTTCTGGGTGGCCAGGACCACGGCGCAGTTGGCCTTGCGCATGACCTTCAGCCACTCCCGCACCTTTTCCCGAAAGACCGGATACCCGAGCCTGATCCAGGCTTCATCGAGAATGAGCAGCGCTGGCTGCCCGGCGAGCGCCGTCTCGATGCGGTGGAAGAGATAGAGGAGCCCCGACCAGATGCTGGCCAGGGGGAGCAGGTCGGCGAGATTGAGCGTGTTGACCAGGGGACGCCGCAGGTTGGCAAACCCGTTGCCGGGGTGGGTGCCGAGCCAGGCTTCCAGGGCGTTGATGGACTCGATGCGGCAGCCGAAGCCCAGGGTCTGGATGACGCGGCGCTGCTCCCGCGCCCAGTCGTGAAGCGGCTCCGGGGATTCATGCAGGAGCACGATGCAGGAAGTGAGGTAGCCTGCGCCGACGTACCCGGACTGCACCTCCACCAGGGCTTCCTCGGCGTCTTCGGCCATGAGCTGGGCGTCACGGTTCGCCCTGGCGCTGGGGTTGTTGAAAAACTGGTCGAAGAACCGGAACACCTGCTGCTGCCAGGTCTTGCGGTAGACCGTGATTTCCCTAGCGTCTGGTCCGGATTGACCATGATTTCGATCACGTCAGGATCGCTAAGCGCCGCCATGATGGTCGGACCGAGGTTGTGCGTGAGGCATGCCTGCAACCTGTTCATGGCTACCCCCGCGTCCGCAAGACGAAGACGGTCACGTTGACCAAGGCGGAGATGATCACGATGGCCGCAAGCCAGGTGAGATTTTGGCGAAAGGCAGCGAGCGCTGAGACGTGCCCCTGGAGGATGGTTCGGATGTTCTCCACCGAGGCGGCGGAGGAATCCTTGGCTAGCCCCTTGGTGGCCGAAAGAACGCCGGACACGTAGCCGTCCGTCTTCTCGGCCAGCATGGCCGTCAGGGCCTTGTTGTGGCGGTCGAGGAGCTTTTCGTATTCGGCCAGAAAGGCGTTTTGCAGCGTGACCAGCATGAGCACCGGATCATCCGGATCGACCACGGTTGCGTGCTTTTGCGTCAGGAGGGTCCGGACACTTTCCAGGTCCAGGCCGATCCCGTCAGGGACGGTAGGCGGAGAGTCGACGTCGTGCGGGTGCTGCTCGCTCATGGCCGATCCTCAGCAAAGCCGGGCCTGGTCTATCTCGGCCACGGCATCCCGCCAGAAGCTGGTCAGCCGTTGCCGGACCATGATCGGGAGGTCGGAGTGCACTGCCTCGGTGAAGGTCTGGCGTCTGGCGAAGAGTTCTTCCAGGTCCCGCCCGAAGGTGGCCTGTTTGCGGTGGGGGAGGGAAACGACGGCATGGAAGCTGGAGGCGCATTCCGCGTAGATCTTGAATTCCTCAAACCGTTTCCCGTCGAGGGTGATGTCGCCGAAGTAGCGGTTGAGCCAAATAACGATGGGCGTGGCCGGGAAGTGCGAAACCAGGGATTTGAGTCCGGACAAGGTGTCCAGGAGGGCTTGGCCGCCAGTGACCACCGTATGGAGCATGGCGGAATGGCCGTGCTCTTCGAGAACTTCGAGGGCCTGGTTTTCCAGCAGGTAGGACCCAAGCGGCACAAAGGAGGACGCGCCGTTGTCCACCACCACATGGGCTTCGGCAGGCAACTCGATGATCGCATCCATAAGTTGGTCGAAACGGCGGGGGTCGATATCATCGCCGCTCATGATGTCGAGCGCCACGGCGTCCAAAGCCTCATACCCGGCGAGGGTGGCATTGATCGGATCGGTGTCGAAGCAATGCACCTCAAGGTTTCAGCCTTGCAGGTATTGCGCAAGCAGCGCGGCGATCAGGGATTTTCCAGCGCCGCCTTTGCCCTGCAATATAAAATGAATCATCGCCATAGTTTTTCTACCTAAATCCATTGCTGTCCGGTTAAGAAAAGGCTTGACGCCCGAAAGAGCCAATTGGGCTGGACTATGGATGCCTTTCCAACTCGGAGATCAATTTTAGAAAATTAGCACCTGTCGCCATGAGACCAAGTTCAAAAACCCCTGCACAACGGCATCCATGGGCACCAGTGTGCGCCATGGAGCCTATTTTAGAGAAGATAGAGCTTTTTTGATGTCTTTATAACTATGCGGAATCGCTCCTGTTGCTGTATGGTAGAGTTCCGAGGCTCACCTACAAACCGACAAGAGGATTCCGCACGTGCAAAGCTTTACCACCGTCTTCGCCCAACTTCTATCAGTCGTGCCAAAATACGTGTTTGTCAAATTATCCAAGGATCATAGAGGAAAACGCTCGCCCCGAACATTTCTCAGGTGGGACCAGTTTGTCCACCTTCTGCATATCCAATTGGCCGGATGCAAGAGTCTTCGAGACGGGATCATGGGCATGAACGCCGCCGCCAAGCGGCTCTACCATCTCGGAGTCAAACCCGTGGCCCGGTCGACCTTTGCCGACGCCAACAACGCGCGGCCGTACGCCTTTTTCGAAGCCCTGTTCGGCGAACTCTACACAAGGTGTCTTTCTCAAGCGCCAAAACATAAATTCTCTTTTAAAAACAAATTGTTCAGTCTCGACGCCTCGGTTGTTGACCTGTGCCTGACCCTGTTCCCCTGGGCCAAGTTCCGAACCACCAAGGCCGGTATCAAGCTGCACACGCTCCTTGACCATGACGGCTATCTCCCGGCGATGGTCACCGTCACCGAAGCCAAATGCCACGAGGCCAACATCGCCAAGCTGTTCCGACTGCCCAAGGGATCGATTGTGGTCTTCGACCGGGGCTATATCGACCATGCCTGGTTCCGGCAGTTGTGTAAATCCGGGGTGTTTCTTGTCACCCGCCTCAAGAGCAACGCCCGTTTCCTCGTCCTTGAGCGCAACCTCGTGGACCGGGCAACGGGTGTCACCTCCGATCAGATCATCCAGGTCGCCGATGGGGAGCAGACCTTGGTTCTGCGCCGCATCGGCTATCGGGATAAGGAGACCGGGAAGCGTTTCAAGTTCCTGACCAACCACATGACCCTGCCTGCCCGCACCATCGCCGACATCTACAAGGATCGCTGGCAGGTCGAAATCTTCTTCCGGTTCATCAAGCAGAACCTCAAGATCAAGCCGTTCCTCGGAAACTCGAAAAACGCCGTCCTCTCCCAGGTCTACGTGGCCCTGATTGCGTACCTGCTCCTGGCCTACCAGAAGTTCATGTCAAAGATCGGCCTGAGCCTGCACTATCTGGCCAGGCTGATGCAACGAAATCTGTTCCAGCAATGTGAAATCCTCGACCTCCTCGACCTACGACGGCAGCGCTTAAAACTAAACAATTCTAACAGACTATCGCTTTTAGTTTAGCCGGACAGAAATGACCTAAATCATTTTATCTGAGGATGGAGTCTTGTTCACTGAGAATCCGTGATCGTTATATCCATGTTGCTTGAATATTGTTTGCGTATAGACCTGTGTGGGATGATGTCCGGATTGTTCTTGCCTTTCTCGAATTTCTTTGAGAAAGCGCACCATGTGATAGCAAAATGTCGCATAGGACATGGTGACTTTGCCTTTCCTGACCAGCGCAGCATGGATTTTTTTGTTGTCATAGCCCTGCACCCGCATGGCATCGATCATGTCGTGACAGGCGATGAACTCAATGCGTCCCATGTTGCGCGGGATACGTTTTTTCTTACGAGCCATGCTATGACCTCATTCCAGAGGCCGGGGCCGCGTCCCCACCAGTCGCCAACGAGGGCTTAAATAAATTGATGGAATTTCCTTGGATAAGTTGACTTTTTACGATGATAAACATCTCCACACGCGGATGGAGCTTCTCGTCATCCTCAACTTTTTTCCTGATATTCCGGTACTGTCTTCCGGTGTAGCCCAGAGCCCTGGCTACGGCCGCGTGCGAACCCATCCGACGAAGAAGTAAATCGAAGAGATCTTTCATAGGGTTATCCTTGAGGAGAATTTATAAGAATTTCCTTCTTTACACAACAAGAATTTTCCACTAGACAAGGAAGGAATTTCCGCTAAAGTTAAAGGACCGGAGGCAATCATGGACGATTTCGCAACCTTACTGGAGCGGTCCTTTGTGGAACTCGTCGCCGAACGGGCTTATGCCCGAGGTTGGAGAAAGGGCGAGTTCGCCAAGATGGTCTGGCCGGATGCCCCCGCAAAAGCGGCGGCGGCAAAATGGTCGGCCATGCGCGGAAAGGCGACGAACACAGGCAAGCCACAAGGCGTACTGATATCCGATGCCCAGCGTATGGCGGAAATCCTCGGGGAGGACCTGACGTACCTTCTCGCCGTTGCCAAGGAAAACGCCAGGCGCCAGGCTGCGTAACGTATCGCTTAGGCTGACAGTGACTGAGGCCGTGCGTCGTTGGCTTGCCCCCAACGCCGAGGTGAATGCGTGTCTCGATTGGACGTGCAGGAGTTTGAAACGAAAGCGCAAGAACTGGTGAGTCAGGCGTTGTCGATGTGCGAACTCAAAGTCGCAAATGGCACAGAGCCACCGTCGCCTCGCGAGGCAGCGCTATGTGCGGCCGCGCTTTCGCTGAAGGAGACCCTCAATACGTTTGTCGCATTGCTGAAGGCAGGATGATTTGCCCCGGTAATTCCTGCCTGGCAGGGAGGTAATGACTCCGCACTTTCACCGGAATTTATGCTATTCGTTTGCAAAAATAATAAGATATTCCGGTGAAAGTGCGGAGGGGGAAAATAATCGTCACTTGTGCCCATGCCCACCAGATCGAGATGGGAACCGTGCAGCTCTTAAGCTCCTCGTGCGGAGCGGGCTCAAGAGTGGCTTCATATGCCGCCCCGAAGCCTCAGGTGGTGTCGGTGGCTCCAGATGGGAACAAGGCCGGCGGAATCACTTTCGGTGAACTCTCGAAGATGGATTTAACCCTGAAGACGGACGATTAAATCAATCAAGTCAGCATGACGTAGACATCTGATTTTTTGGTTCCGATATCACGTATTGAAAGGGCCAATTCTGTCCCTACAAAGAATAGAATTCCACCAAGTATGGACGCCAGGAAGACTTTAAAGGGCCATGTTCGCCAATGTCGCGGACTTGGCATCGGCGTCGAAGTTCATGGGGCACTCGACGGCGACGATGGCTGCTGATGTCTTATCTACCTAAAAATTGTGCGTAATCAAAAAAAATTATTGCAAAAAAAAGCCGCCAACTGGACGCCGGCGGCAAATTGTGAATGAAGAGAGGTCGATTAGAAGGTGTAAAGGAAGCCGAGGGAGCCCATGAAGGCGTTTTCGGCCTGGTTCGTGAATCGGAGTCCCCAGATGCTGGTCTTGAGCCCTTGGGGCGAGGCGAAGCCGGTCTGCATGGTGAGGCTCAGCTGTTCGGTGATGGCGTAGGAGTTGTCGAAGTTTATGCCGAGCACACCCATTCGCCTTCGGCGAGGTTGCGGCCCATGGCCACGTATTCGCCCACGCCGCCGGTGGCGACGACGGCCTTGCGCAGGCCGGCGGCGCTGTTCGTGCCAGCGATGACGGCCACGGTCAGGCGGCTTTTGAGCGCCTCGATGAAGCTTACGCGCGCAGGCTCGCGGCCAGGCCCCAGGTGCCGGTCGGGTCCACGCCGATGCTGTTGTTTCCGAATTCCTGGTCGCAGTCGAAGAGAAACGACGTGCCCGGGCCCCATTTGGGCGTGATGACGGGCAGGCGCTCGCTGCCGTTGCTTAGGCTCGAATCCTCGCCGCTGGCCACCCAGCCGAAGAGCCCGGGCAGCATCCAGTCGAAACCGGAGTAAGTGATGCCGGCGTCAATGAAGTAGCCGCGGCGGCGGTTGCGTTCCCGGTCGCCCGGGGCGGCGTCGCCGTATATGGCGTCGGCGTAAAACTTGACGGGGTCGAGCGCTTCCACGGTAAGCGCAAGGCCGCCCCACCACATGGCGTTCTGGTTGTCCTTGTAGGGATAGCCCGTGGTATTTAAGTAGCTGCCGGCCGAAAGCAGGCCGGCATTGAACAGGCCGTCCGGGTCGGCCCCCTTGCCGTAGACGCCGACCAGGCCCCAGGGCGTGGCCGCAAAGCCGTCCGCGGTCACGGGCAGGGCGAGCTGGTAGACGTCGAAGGCGTCGCCGACTTGGGGCGTGGTCTGCTGGTAGGTCCGGTTGGCGGAGAGCAGCCGGCCGTAGGCGGCCTGGACCGAGAGGTTTTCACTGACCGGGATGTTCACGTGCAGCGCGGCGCTCGACTGGTCGCCGTCGTCGGCGGCGAGCACGATGCTGTCGTAGAAGACCTCGGTGTGGGGCACGGACAGGGGCTGGTAGCCGGCCGTCAGTTCGATGTCGGTGCCGGGGAACTTGAATTGCAGGTACGCGAGGTAGGGCTCGATGGCCACGGTCGGGTTGGCCGCGGTCAGGTAGCCGTGGCCCCAGGCTTCGTCGTCGATGCGCATGCCGAAGCGGAACTTGAGGTTTTCGTTGGCAACGAAGTCGCTGCGCAGCCGCAGGCGCTGCCAGATGGTCAGCCTCGGCGTCGCCGACATCCTGGCCGAAACGGATGACCCGGACACGATAGCCGCCCGTCTTGAGGCGCATCCAGGCAACACGCGGCATTTCCTCGACGCCCTGGCCGCTCTGGGCCTGACCGAAAAAAACAAGGTCGTTATGCCAATACCCCGCTTGCCCAACTGACCGGGGAACGCACCAAGCCCCCCTTCTATATCCTTTCCCGGGTATCGCTGGCCCTTGAGGGGCAGGATGTGTCTTTCGAGGCGGGAGAGATCGCCAGGGCCGCCTTGGATGCCGGGTTCCTCTCCCTTGAAACGAGAACCTGCGACACCCCAATGGGCGAGGTCCGCGTCGACATTTTGCGCAAGGCCGGCAGCCTCGGGGAGGCTGCGGCATGACGCGCCGCCAATTCCTGCAGACACTGGCGG
Source organism: Solidesulfovibrio sp. C21 (assembly GCF_047785625.1). Lineage (NCBI taxonomy): Bacteria > Pseudomonadati > Thermodesulfobacteriota > Desulfovibrionia > Desulfovibrionales > Desulfovibrionaceae > Solidesulfovibrio > Solidesulfovibrio sp. C21. The sequence goes on along the minus strand of NZ_JBLODY010000008.1, from coordinate 64,645 downwards.
CCTTGTCCCTGGCGGCGCCGGCTTTTGCCGCGAAGTCCTCCTCGGTCCGGGTGTCCGGTCCGGCCGTGGCCATCCCGGCCAGAGTCACCTACAACATGTTTTTGGGCATGATCGAATCGCTGGAAAGCCAGTACATCAGTTTTGCCGGCCTGCTGCTCAACCGGCTGCGCCACGATGCCTGCACGTACCCGCAGGGCATGGAACTCGCCGCGCCTCGAACGCAGGTGTGTTCATGAGCGCCGGCGGCAGGGGGAGACGCTACTCTTCCGACATCAATGTCACGCCGTTTGTCGATGTCATGCTGGTCCTGCTCATCATCTTCATGGTCACCGCCCCCATGATGACCGAGGGTCTGGATGTCGATCTGCCTCGGACCAAGACCGTGGAGGCCTTGCCCGTCGACGATGATCACCTCGTTGTCGGGGTCGACCCGAAGGGTGCGATTTTTCTCGACGAGCAGAGCGTCTCCCTGGAGGATTTGGCGGACAGGCTGCGCAATTGGGCTTCCTTGGGGTCAAAGGCCGTTTTTTTGCGCGCCGACAGGGGGGTGTCCTATGGACGTATTGTCGACATCATGGGCCGCATCCGCGAAGCCGGCATCGACCATTTCGGCGTGGTGGCCGAACGGCCGGAACAAGGAGCACGGTAACCGTGCGAAGCGCCGACATCCTCATTTCCGTAAGTGCCCATGCACTGTGCCTTGCCCTTCTGTTCCTGTGGCCGGCGGCGCAACCGGCTCCCGTCTCGAAGACATTCACGGTGGGGATGGTGGAGCTTGTCAGGCCAAGGGCCATCGAGCCCCCCGCCAGCGCTCCGGCCTCGGCCGAACCGATCGCGGAGGCCCCGGCTCCCGAAGTGCCCCCTCCTCCGGCGCCGGAGCCGCTCCCCAAACCGGTCGTGGCGGCCAGGCCCGCGCCTGTTGCGGTCAAAAAGATAAGCCCGAAAAAAAGGCCGGAGCCTTCCACGGCAAAATCATCTCCTTCTCCCGTGCGGCAACCGGCGGCTTCGCAGCCGCAGCAAACAGCAGCGCCCCAAGAGCCTTCCGGCATGGGAGGCGGCATGGGCAAGATCGCCGGGCCTTCCCATATGATTGGAGGAATGGGTGTCTACGACGCCGCGGTCGTGGATATCCCGCCCAAAATCATCAATCGGGAATTGCCGCAATATCCTCCGAGCGCCAGGCGATTGCGCTTGGAAGGGACCGTCCTTGTGAGCATGATCATCGACAGCCAGGGGAAACCGACCCATTGCGCCATCCGGAAAGCGGAGCCGAAAGGTGTTTTCGAGGAGTCGGCCCTCGCCGCTGCGAACAGCTACCGGTTCGTTCCGGGCAAGGTCGGCGGTCAAAGCGTCGCCACTCTTGTTCTTGTGCCTTTTCATTTCAAGATGGCAAACTGACTTGCGGGGAAACGCCGCAGTCCGGGCAAGCTGCGGCCCGAGACGATGCTCGCGAAACTCCCAGCTTGGGGGTTGACAACTTGGTTTAGCAGCTTTACCTTTCAACCCAACCTGAAACCGTCTGGAAACGGGCAAGGGGCAGCAGTCGGCTTTACGAGGCGATATGGAAACAAAGGACGATCTCATCCTGGGCACGGTGCGCCAATTCCAGCGCGTGGCCGCCAAATACGCCCGCATCGAGGAGCTGCCGATCCTGGTCGAAGACGGCATCGAGGTCACGACCCGGGAGGCCCATACCATCGAGGCCGTGGGCAACCGGAAGCAGATGAGCGTCACCGACGTGGCCAACGCCTTCGGCATCACCAAAAGCGCGGCCTCCCAGATGGTGTCCAAGCTGTGCGACAAGGGATTTCTCGAGAAAAAGCAGGCCCCGCACAGCAACAAGGAATTCCAGCTGACGCTCACGCTCCTTGGCCGAAAGGCCTTTGAGGCCCATGCGCGTTTTCATGGAGAAGACAAGGAGGCCTTGATGGAACGGCTTCGTGGCTATTCCCTGTCCCAGATCGCTACGATTTCCGTGTTGCTCGAGGCCATCGGGGAAGTCATGGACAATCGCCTGTCCCGGTAGGCGATTTTTTTTTCACTTTAAGGTTAAGTTACTTAACTAAATGGCACAGGAGTATCCCATGAAAGGATTTCGGACCGCGCTCGTGAACTTCGCGGTCGAGCATTCCAAACTGGTCGCTTTGGGGCTTTTGGCGATCATGGTCTTTTTCGCCGCGTTCTTTCCGAACATGACCATGGACACGGATCCGGAAAACATGCTCATGCCCACGGAACCCGCGCGGGTCTTCCACAATGCCGCCAAAAAGCGCTTTGCCTTAAGCGACACCATCGTGGTCGGCGTCATCAAGGAAAACGACCCAAACGGGGTGTTCAATCCCGAAACCCTGGCTCATGTCCATGCGCTGACCCGGTTCGCCAAGACCCTGCGCTACGAGGACCCCAAACACCCGGGCAAAACCACGGGCGTTATCGCAGTGGACATGGTCGCCCCCTCGGTGGTGGACCACATGCACCAGGCCGGGCCGGGAACCATCGCCTTCGACTGGCTCATGCAACGACCACCGGCCACGGAAGCCGAAGCCCTGGTCGTGCGCGACAAGGCACTGTCCAACCCGCTCCTCGTCGGACAGATGGTTTCGGCCGACGGCAAGGCGCTGTGCCTGTACCTGCCGCTGACGGACAAGCTTTTAAGCTACAAGGTCTATACGGCGTTGCAAGAGAAAATACGGGAATTTGGCGGCACCGAGGACTGGCACATCGCCGGGCTGCCCGTGGCCGAAGGGGCCATCGGCGTCGAGATGTTCAGCGAGATGGTCATCGCCTCGCCGCTGACCATGGCGCTCATTTTCGGCATGCTCTACGCGATGTTTCGCAAATGGAGCCTGGTCATCCTGCCCATGCTCATCGCCACGGTGACGGTGGTGGCCACTCTGGGGGCCATGATCGCCCTGGGCTTTCCGGTGCACATCCTCAGTTCCATGCTGCCCATTTTCCTGATGTCCATCTCCATCTGCGACTCCATTCACGTTCTTTCGGAGTTCTTCGATGTCTACACCGCGAAGAAAGGGCGCAAGGAAAGCATCAAGGAGGTCATGAACACCCTTTTCATGCCCATGTTCTACACTTCGCTGACAACGGCCGCCGGCTTTTTCTCCTTCGTCACCACGGACATTCCCCCGGCCAGGATTTTCGGCGCGTTCGTCGGTGTCGGCGTCCTGTTCGCCTGGATCATCACGATCCTGTTTGTCCCCGCCTACATCATGCTGCTGCCGGAGCGCGTGTTGGGCAATTTCGGTTTGGCGATGCATCAGGGGGACAAGGAATCCTTGCTCACGCGAGCGCTGCATCGTTTGGGAGACCTCGCCTGCCGACGGTCCAAGACGGTTCTGACCTTGTTTGTGGCCTGCGCCGCCCTTTCCGTCTGGGGCATGTCGCAAATCAACATCAATGACAACTACGCCAAGCGCTTTGCCGTGGGACATCCCATCCGCGAAGCGGACACGGCGCTCAACAGGCATTTCGGCGGCACGTACACGGCGTCCCTCGTGTTGGAGGGGCAAAAGGGACAAGAGGTTTTCAAGCGCCCGGACGTCCTCAATTATATGGCGTCCATGCAGGCTTGGCTGGTCAAAAACGGCTATATCGGCAAAAGTACGTCGCTCGCCGACATCGTGCGCAAGGTGCACCAGGAGCTCATCGACGGCCGGCCAGAGAACTTTCGGATACCGGCGAGCGCTCCGGCTGTCGCCGAGTGCGTGATGCAGTACCAGCAAAGCCACAAGCCGCACGACATCTGGCACTTCGTGACGCCGGGGTTCGATGCGGCCAACATCTTCATGCAGTTTCAAAGCGGCGACAGCACGCGCACCGGGGAGGCCGTCAAGGCGATCGGACGCTATATCGAAGCCCATAAGCCGCCTGTCGACCTCTCGTACAAATTCGCTGGTCTGCATTACATCAATTACATCTTCCAGTGGAAAATGTTCTGGGGGATGCTCGGTTCGCTGTCTGGAAGCTACCTCATTGTGCTTGTCATGATGATCGTGCTCTTCCGTTCCTTTATTTGGGGATTGCTCTGCATGATTCCCCTGACGCTGACCATCATGTTCATCTACGGCACCCTTGGTTTCCTCGGCCTGGACTACGACATGCCCGTGGCCGTGCTTGGGGCCATCTCGCTTGGCATCGCCGTGGATTTCGCCATCCATTTCCTGGAACGCAGCCGGCAGATGACCGCGGAAACCGGTTCCTGGGAGAAGGCCGCGCCCCGGATGTTCGGCGAGCCGGCCCGGGCCATCAGCCGTAACGTCATCATCATCGCCATCGGCTTTTTGCCCATGCTGGTTGCTTCGCTTGTGCCCTACAAGACGACCGGCCTCCTGCTTTTCTCCATCCTGACCATTTCCGGATTCGTCACCTTGGCGCTGCTGCCGGCGATTTTGACGATCGCCCGGGAGCGGCTGTTTCGGGCCAAGCGGTTCCGTGTCCAGGACGAAGCCGGCACGCCGCGCACCGATCCTGTTCCGGCCTTGGCCCGAATAGGTGGTCCGGGGCGCGACGGAAAAGACGGCATCGGGCGACAATAGCGGCGCAGGCCACAAGACGAGAAGAACGTCAACGCAACGACAATGCGGAGGAGATTGATCATGAAAACGGCATTCACAATCTTGTTGCTGTCACTGATGCTCTTTGGCGCTCCCTGTCAAAGCATCGCTGGCAATGAAGAGCCGTCCATCGAAACCATCATCGCCAGATCGAACCATGCCTCCCTGTACCAGGGAGCGGACTGCCAGGGGACGACGACCATGGCGATCACCGACAGCCAGGGCCGGGTGCGCAAGCGCCAGTTCAACATGCTGCGCAAAAACGGCGATACTGTAGACAAGGAACAGAAGTACTTCGTCTACTTCATCGAGCCGTCCGATGTGCGCAAGATGGTCTTTATGGTGCACAAGCATGTCGGGGAGGGAAAAGACGACGATCGCTGGCTCTATATGCCGAGCCTTGACCTGGTCAAACGCATCGCGGCCAGCGACAAGCGCACCAGCTTCGTCGGTTCGGATTTTCTCTATGAGGACATCTCCGGCCGCAGCCCCGAAGAGGATACCCATGCGCTGCTCAGGACAACCGACAAATACTATGTCGTGAAAAACATTCCCCAAAATCCGGAGGCCGTGGAGTTCGCCTTCTATGTTGCCCATATCGACAAGACGACCTTCACCCCCATGAAAATCGAGTACTTCAAGGAGGAGGGCAAGCCGTATCGAACCATCGAGGTGTTGGAAGTGCTGTCCGTCGGGGCCACGGAAAACGGCAAGCCGGTCACCTATCCCACGGTGGTGCGATCCGTGGCCAAGGACCTGGAAAGCGGCGGCCAGACGGAAATGGTGTTTGCCAACCCGCGCTATAATGCCGGACTGGCTGACGATCTTTTCACCGAACGCTATCTGCGGCGCGCGCCCAAAGAGGTCATGCGATAATGGATGTGCCCGTTTGGGCCGGGACTAGGCAGGGCGTTGTTTCCTGCCTGGCCCTGGCGGCCCTTATGCTGGCTTTTGCCGGCGACTGCCTGGGGGCGTCCTTTTGGGACCGGTTCAGTACGCCCGAGGTGCATGGGTTCCTGGAGGTTCGGGCCGGCTGTCGTACCCAGCCCGATCCATATGAAAGGGACGCTTCCGTCCTGGAGACGCGGTTGCAGGCGGAAGTGTCCACGCGGACGAGCTGGGCGCAGTTCAAATACAAAGGGGACGTCTGGTACGACGGCGTCCTGGAACAGGCGCGCTACGACACCCGCGAAGCCTGGATGTTCCTGCGCCCGGCCGATTTTCTCGATATCAAGCTCGGGCGGCAGGTGCTGACCTGGGGCACCGGCGACCTGGTCTTCCTCAACGACCTGTTTCCCAAGGACTGGCAGTCCTTTTTCATCGGCCGGGACGCCGAGTACCTCAAGGCACCCTGTGACAGCGTCAAGGTCAGCCTGTTTTTTGACATTCTCAACGTGGATTTCGTGTTCACGCCGCTTTTCGCCAGCGACCGTTTCATCACGGGCCAATATGTCTCGTACTGGAACGGCGCCTTGGGGCGTCTGGCCGGCAACGAATCGGAACTGGACTTCGACAAGCCGGACCGGTGGTTCACGGACGCCGAATACGCGGCCCGCCTGTACCGGACCGTCGGCGCCTACGAGCTCGCCCTCTACGGCTACTTCGGCTTCTGGAAGAATCCCGGAGGCATTGCCGCTTCCGGCGAATACATCTTTCCGCGCCTGCACGTGTACGGCGCAAGCGCCAGGGGGCCGGTGGCCGGAGGCATCGGCAATATCGAACTGGCCTACTACGATTCCATCGAGGACCCAGACGGGCGCGATCCGAACATCAACAATTCCGAGATGCGCTATCTCGTCGGGTTCGCCCGGGAGATCTGCCGGGATTTCAACGGAAGCGTCCAATACTACGTGGAGCAGTTGCTGCGCTACCAGGACTACCGGGCCACCTTCGAGGGCGACCATCCCCGGGACGAGTTGCGGCATGTGCTGACCCTGCAACTCACCAAACTGCTCATGAACCAAAATCTGGAGCTTTCCCTTGCCGGCTACTGGTCGCCAAGCGACCATGACGCCTACTTGCGCCCGAAAATCCTTTACAAGTGGACAGACCACATCAGGCAGGAGGTCGGAGCCAATATTTTCTTGGGGCAGCGAGACGATACCATGTTTGGCCAATACAAGGCCGACACGAATATCTATATGGCGCTACGGTACAGCTTTTAGGCACAATAAACCAAAACGACAGTCAGTTAGCGCTGCCGCGACAAGGGGAGGTTCACCATGCGGACATGTCCTCATTGCGATTCGACCACCGGCAAACGCCGCCACCCGTCGAGTTACGACATGCAGGCTTCGCAAATCGTCTTTGCCGGTCTGGACCTGCAACCGGGGGACGTCTTTTTGGACGCCGGCTGCGGACTGGGGGAGTACGCCCTGGAAGCCGCGCGCCGCGTCGGGCCGGCGGGCATGGTCCATGCCTTTGACGTCGACACCGGCTGCATAAAGGACTTGGCGAGCCAGGCCGCCGCGCTCGGCCTTTCCCACCTGCATGCCGCTGTCGCGGACATCACCCGGCCGCTGCCCTTGCCCGACGCCTCGGTCACGGTCGGCCTGCTCGGCACGGTGCTGCACATTCCGGCGGTCACCCGGGCCATGGCCACGGTGTTTACGGAGATGCGCCGGGTGCTGCGCCCGGAGGGGCGGCTGGGCGTCGTCGAATGCAACCAGCATTTCTTTCACGGTCCGCCGCTCCCGTTGCGGCTGGCCGCAGGGCGGATCACCAGGGAATTGGAGTCGTGTGGCTTTCAGTCCCTCGGGACCACGGACATGGGGTACAATTACCTCTCATTGTATCGGAAAATGACGCCATGATCCAAAGCCGCTTACGAAGCGAAGGCCTTTTATCCATTCAACCGGAGGTGTTTATGAAGACGCTCGTTTTCTATGATTCCCTTGGCGGTAACACCGAACGCGTGGCGCGGGCCATCCATGACGTCGTGGCCACCACCTGGGGTGATGCGGAAATTCTCAAGGTCCGCAAGGACACCGCCGTCCGCTTCACCGACTATGACCTGATCCTGATCGGCTCGCCGGTCATTGACTGGTTACCGACCAAAAAGCTCATGGACCACGTCATGGGATTCATGAAGTCCGAAAACACCGCCGGCCGCATCAGGCCGTCCTCGCCGCTGGCGCCCGGCAAATTCGGCGTGTGCTTCGGCACCTTTGGCGGGCCACATATCGGCCAGACCGAGGCCGTGCCCATGACGGCCTGGCTTCGGGCCTTTCTGGAGCACCTCGGCTATCTCGTGCTTGATGCCTGGCATGTGCCCGGAGCCTTTCAAAACCGCGACGAACTCAACCGCTCCGGGCGCTTGGGCGACATTCGCCATCGCCCGAACGAGGCGGATATCGCTGATGTCAGAAACCGGACCGCCGGCTTGCTGGCCTCCCTCGAGGCCTTCCGGAACTCATATTGACCGAGCGCGTTCGGTCGCTTCCACCGTGTTGCTCAACGCGGTGGCGGGACCGATTCAAGACCGGGGCTTGAGGCAGCTGTCGGAATTGGTCCAAAGAGACGTGGGCAGGATGATGGCAGCTGCTCGTAGCTACAACGATTCCATTTCATTTTGCCAACGGAGGCGATACGCATACCTTGAATGTCGTAGAGGCTATGTCCATGTATTAAATATACTGGTAAGGTTCCGTCATAGTCCTGAGGTCATCTTGCGAGAACCTGCTCAAGCTGTCTTACTAGCGTCGCACGCTTCTCCTTGCCGATGCTATCGAGGTTTTGTTCGCGCCATCGTACCGCCGGCAACCCTGCCGCATCCTCCAAACCAAGGGAGGACCACATGGGTTCACCTCGTTCGAACGCCAGAAGAAACTCACGGTGGGCATCGGGCATTGATCCGATAATTTCGGTCACCATGACTTCGCGTGCGGTCAAGAGGTCCTCAATGCCAATGGCTTCGCGGGTCATGCCAACAAAACCTCGATGCGAAACATTCTTCCGCAGCGATAGAGGGCAGAGTACGGATCAGGAGTGTGACCTGACGATGATAGGGCTCGGTGAAGGCCATCAGCGCACCTCGTCCAGATCTTTCGGCACGGTGATTTGGTAGGTTTGATCGAGGCGTCCTTCTTTGACAAGCATGCGCTTGCCCGATCCCAAGGCGATCGTTGTGCGATCAAGGCGCTTGAGCCAAGCATGCTGGTGTCTATCGGCGAAGAAAAAGAAAAGCCGCTTAACCTTCACACTCCGGCAGCGTGTGAGCAAGGCCTGAAGCCGGCGTGGGGCAAGGTCGCTTAGGCCCTCCATCAGCATGTCAGCCTGATGGAAGCTCTCGTGGTCGGGTAATTCATCGAAAAGTTCTAGAATAGCCCGTTCGGGTGCTGAGATCGTCAAAGGCCAATCCCATTGCCCCCAGGAAAGCGTACGCAGGCCAACATCTAGGAAAGGTCGATCTGTGTGGTCCTTGGAAGGGACGCCTGCGACAAGAGGCGGGAAGGCTACCGTGGCTATATCATTTCCCAAAAGGGGCTTGCTGTTGTGATAGATGAATTGCTCCTTGAGGGGCAAGGTGACAACCCAAGAGGGGGGCTTTACTGGCCCATGAAGATGGACCTCTGAGATCCCCTTGGAAAGATAATGAGTGTAGCCTTGTAACTCGAGTGCTGTCCTGCCGCCGACAACGAGGGCGTACCCGAGGAGCGTCTGGAGGGACGTGACGACCTGCTGCCAGCTCAATTGGCCGCGTGGTCGTCGGTAGACGCGTCTCGCGGGCTGCTCCAGCCAGCCTGCGACCACGTATTTGGCGCGCAGGGAGGAGGAATAGCCAGCGGCTGAGAGCCAAGCCGAGTCGACCAGAAGCCCTTCCGGAAGCTGCCGTTCGAGCTGGTTTAATTTTTTCGTTATTTGCGTCGCCATAATACCCAATCTACCCCCATTCCAAACCAAAGACCAGTTTGCGAAAGGATGTTTTTGCACACTAACAAGACGCAAAAATGGTACGAAGCGAACCACGAGTAAGCGAAATTGGGCTAGGGCTGATCGGCCTAATCATGATTGTAAATTCCTTTGAAAGTAGTAGCTCCTGTAGTATCCGCATTCTTTATCTATTCGTAATTAATCGTCCTAGTTAGATTGACCAGGCATTATTTAGGATTAAGGCTAGTGATGTCATGAATAAATTATACAAATAAAATTAATATATTGAGAAAGCATACGATGCCTCCAGTCGGCCGCTCTCTTTTTTTTGAGGTTGATTAAAAAAGGAATTTCTTGCATATAAACCACGTCGTCCCTGAAACTCCCCGCTGTTTCCCGGATGGAACATTGGGGAGTGAAAAACCAACACAGGAGATCAGACCGCCATGCGGACACCGCGAAAACTGACCCCCGAAGAGGAGGAATTCATGAACACGCTCATTTCGAACCTGCCGCCGGTCATAGCCCGCAAGGAAGTCAGCCGATTTCTCGGAGGCGTAGTGGCCACTCAAACCCTGTCCAATGCCGATTCTGCCGGGATGGGGCCCGAGATCGCTTATCGCGTTGGGCGGGTGGTCACCTATAGAACCGAGTCATTGGCCCGGTGGATCGTGGATCGTTTCGGCGTGGTCCGCATCGCCAACCTCAAAACCCTGTAGCCCCATTTGAAGGACGCAGGTTATGCACGGCAGCTCGCGTCGCATCAGGAATCAGGTGGGCATAGCGCATGGTCACGGCCCTGGGCTTCGAGGAGCACCAGCGGCATTGCGGGGTGCACAAGAACACGGCCAACCTGCACATGCACGTGGCCTACAACATAATCCACCCGGAGCGGCTGACCCGGCATGAACCGTTTCGGGATTACCACACACGGGACCGAGTTTGTCGTGAACTTGAAAAGCGTTTCAGCCTGATGATTGATAACGGTCGAGGTCAAGGCGGTGCGCAACTCCTGTGCGACAGCGCCGCCACCATGGAGGCGCATACCCCATGATGGTGACGCTCAAGGTGCGGCAGGTCTTCCAGGGAGGCGACGTCAAGGCCCAGGCACTCGCCCAGACCGTGAACTTCGCCGTCATCCCCTTCCTTGCCTGGGGCATCGGTCAGGTCTTCTTCGCGCAACGGCCGTTTATGGCGCTCGGCCTGTTACTGGCCGGGCTTTTGCCCACTAGCGGCATGACCATTTCCTGGACCGGCTTTGCCAAGGGAAACGTCGCCGCCGCCGTGAAGATGACGGTCATCGGCCTTGTCGTGGGTTCGCTGGCCACGCCACTTTATGTGCGGGCGCTGATGGGAACGGCCATTGAGGTCGATATGGCGGCGGTGTTCCTGCAGATAGGCATCATCGTGTTTTTGCCCATGGCCCTGGGCTACGTGACCCAGCGTCTGCTCGTGCGCAAGTATGGCCAGGAGACGTTTCAGAAACGGTTCGGACCACGTTTTCCCCCCTCGGGGTTCTTGGCATCGTGTTCGTGGCCCTGGCGCTCAAGGCCAGGACCATCATGCAGTCCCCGGAAGTGTTGCTGACCATCCTCGCCCCGCTCGTGCTGCTGTACGCCGTCAATTTCACCTTGAGCACCTTGGTGGGCAGGCGCTTTCTGGCTCGCGGCGACGCCATCGCCATGGTGTACGGTTCCGTGATGCGCAACCTCTCCATCGCGCTTGCCGTCGCCATGAACGCTTTCGGGGAGCAGGGGGCTGACGCCGCCCTCGTGGTGGCGGCGGCCTACATCATTCAGGTGCAGTCCGCAGCCTGGTATGTGCGTTTAACCGACCGGTTTTTCGGCGCGTCCGCCGGGAAGCCCGTGACCGCCTAACACATCAATCCGTATGGAGGAAGCCATGCTGCCGCAATACCGAAAAATATTGTATGCGACGGATTTGTCCGCAACGGCCCGCCAGGCGTTGCGCCACGTGGCGGCGCTCGAGGAGTGCTTCGACGCCGCCGTGACCGTGTTGCATGTGCTGCCCGACCCGCTGGAGCTTTTCAGCGAACAGGCGGGCATGGATCTCGAGCAGGCCTTCGGCGAAGACGGCGCGCATTGGATTGGCCAGGGCGAGTACGTCCGCGCGGGCAAGGCCATGCGCCAGCGCCTGGCGGCGATCGCGGCCGAGGATTTTCCCACCGGCCCCCCAGCGCGCCATTTCGCCGAGGCAGAAGTGCGAATCGTCTGCGGCGATCCGGCAGAGCAGATCATTCAGGAAGCCCGGAAAGGCGGCTATGACCTCATCGTCATGGGGACCCACGGCCATGGCCGGTTGTTCGGCATGGTCCTCGGCAGTGTCGCCCAGCAGACGATCAGGGAGAGTCGGATTCCGGTTCTCGTGGTCCCATTGCCTGATGAATGATCGCGACGAGTGGCCTCACGCAAGAAAAGGGCATCCGGGGTTCCGGATGCCCTTTCCCATGGCGCGGCCACGCCTCTCCGGCCAGGGCCCGGAGCGCGCGTCAGGCCTTGCTGCCGGCCGGACCTTCCGCCTGGATCGCGGGCCGGACCGTGGGCCGGGCCGGGAGCAACGCGGCCAGGCCAAGGGCCACGGCCAGGGCGAGATGGCTCCAATCCAGGTAACGCACGGTATGCGGACCGAAAAGCGGCCAGACGCCGTTTTGCAGCTCCCGCAGGAGGCCGCTGGCGAGGACCCCGGCGAAAATAACGACCCGCAGGGCCCGGATGCCGGACAGACGCGGCCGGTTCCGGCCCCAGCCGAGCCAGGAAACGGCAAGGCTTGCCGTCAGGACAAGCAGGATGGCGGCCAGGGCCAGATGCAACGCGGCCGTCATCCGGTAATCGCCCAGCCAGTGCAGGCCCGGCAGGGAGGCGATGCCGTAGCGCGCGAAAATGGGCATCTGCCCCATGCCGGTCAGGGCCAGCCCCAGGGCCAGCCACAGGATCAGGCGTTTTTGCCACCGGGGCAACAGCGTATCGCGATTAGTCATGGTCGTTCTCCGTCCTGGCGGCGCTGCCAGTGTCGGGCTTTTGGGCCTTGCCGCGGCCGAGCAGGCGCAGCAGGCCGGCTGCCACGCCGGCAACCGGCGCCCACAGCACGGTCGTCGCCAGATTGGCCTGCTCGCCCATGACGTCCGGCACCTGCCCCAGACCCGGTTTGCCCGGCCCCTTGGCCACGGCCTTGTCCAGCTCCGCGAAGGGCACGGGCGAGACGTAGATGGTGTTGGTGCCGCCGTTTTCCGTTTCACCGTAAAGAAAGCCGCCGATCTTACCGGCCAGGGCATGGGCCTCGGCCACGATCATGGAACGCGGCCCGATGGTCTGCACCGCGTTGGGACAGACTTCGATGCAGGCGGGCTTTTCGCCGGTCGCCATGCGCGCCTGGCAGCGGTCGCACTTGTACATGACGCCGTTGCCGGCAAACGACGGGGCCAGGTCGAGATAGAGCCCGACGCCGGTCTGCCGCTGGGGAATGTGCCAGGGGCACACCGTGCGGCATTTGGCCCCGCCCAGACAGATCGAGTCGTCGATGCGCACGGCCCCGTCCGGGAAAGCCGCGGCCGCCCCCCAGGGGCACAGTTCGGCGCAGGGCGGATGGGCGCAGTGCATGCATCGCCGGGGGATATTGACGGTCAGGTCCCGGCCGTCCTTGCGCACGACGGCGGTCTGGATGAACAACCAGTTGTACGGCGTCAGCCGGTCATCCACATCCCGCTTGTCGGAAAAATCCTCGACCTTGACCCGCGACGGATACATCGTCGGAAACGGCTTGACCGGATGGGGATAATCCTTTTGATGCGCCTCGCGGCAGGCCTCCACGCAGGCACCGCAGCCCACGCACTTTGTCAAATCGATCATGGTGGCCAGGGGTTCCTGCGAAGCCTCGGCATCCCTGGCCATAAGCCGTCCCGCCGGTCCTGGAGCGGCCATGGCCGCGCCAGCCGTGCCTAACGTAAAAAGAAAATGACGTCTGTTCATTGGGGCGATGCGGCCTCCTCACCGCGAATGGTTCCACATGGGCCGTTGGGGACGGGTCCCCCCCCGCCAATGATCCTTTATACACGGCCGCGCATGAATTGGCATTGATCCAGATCAATGCCGGGAACGTCCCAGGAAGGGGGCGTAGGACGCGCAGGGGAGGGAAGTCCGGGGAAGGGGTTGGTCCTGGCGGTGGGGCTGCTAGGGCTGGATCAGTTCGAGAAGAACTTACTGATATTTTAGTGTATTACCTGATGCAGCTTGCTTCACTTTTCCATTCGCAGCATATTCGCCTCCAAAAAAAGGCCTGTAACGAAAACTGTGTAAACCTCCATTAACTGCGTGTGTTCCCTATAAAAAATTGTTCAGGACGGTATTCGCCTGGGAGGTGCGCCGTGCCTTTTACACAAGGGATACCGGCTTCGCGGGAGATGTGAGACAGCAAATCGTCTATGTTGTCACAATAACCATTTCGGTTGACCCATTTCCCTTCTTCCTTGTGCGCAAACGTACATGTACACCAATGAAGAACTTCCGCGCCTTTTGATTTCAATATTTTTGCCAACGCGACAGAACGATCCCCGGGGCAGTGACAAGTCATGACGCCGACAAGTTCAGGATGGTCGATCCCCGCAAAACCTTGGGAACCACTGGCAAGGCAGGAAAGACAGCCGGTGGGGGCACGTCGTTTCATTCTTCTCGCAACGGATCAATCCAATTTTGGTCATGCCACACTCCTTGCGACAATCATCGATTGTCGATGCAATGCTCCAGGGTCATTGTTGGTGTTTGAAAATAGTCAGCCGCTTGACGCCTCGTATCTGTCTGTAATTTCCACCCTGGCTGACGCAGCGAAGCACCTTGTCTGGTTCAGAAACCACGGTGCCGCACAAGGCATCGACCCTGTGATCGAACAGCAACGGCGTGAACGGCACCGAATCTCCCAGCATGAGTACGAATGCGTCGGGCCGGCACAGGTGGATGAGCCCGTCAAACGTATGGTTGGTGATGGAGGTGCCGGTGATGGCAACGACATCGGCCTGTGGCAGGAACTCTTCAGCCTGTTCGGGGCCGAAATCGCCTTCATGAGGATTGTTTTCCAGAACCCAGAGGTTGGCGGCCTGTTGTCGGACCTTGGGAAGGAAGGGAAAATGGCCGATGACCGCCACGTTTTTTTCGGTCCCCTTTTCCAGGAGGATGTCTCCGGCATTACGCTCCACCATGACGGATTCGTCCACGGGCAAGAGGGAATTGATGGTGGCCATCCCAATGGCCGCTTCCAACAGGCTTTGCGAATGCACCAAGGAGACAAGTTCCTCGGCGTTTTTTTCCAGAAGGATACCTGGTTCCGCCACGAGGGGCGGCTCTTGGCGCAAGGCATCCTTGGGCAACGTCGCGGCCAGCCCGCAACGCCGGGTGACCACTGCGGTATGAAATACGCCCTGGCGAATATCCATGACCGGACAATCGTAGTCGAGCACGCATGTGAGTTCTTCAAGCAATGTCATGAACGTTCCTTGTGCTTGTTTGTTCCCGGAGGGGGGCAAAACTCAAAGGGCCTTGGCGCAAAACCGTTCCCAGCCCATGAGTGCCGCCGCGCCGGCGATGGTCGTGTCGTAAAAGATGATCGGGCGGTCATCGAGAAATGCGCCCACGGTATCGTTGGCCAGGGTGGACCCCGTAACCACGAGCAGATCGGCCCGAGCCAAGGCATCGTCCTTCGAATCCGCCGGCCGGGGGTTCGAATCCCTCCGGGCGCACCAAAAAAGTTCAAAAATCACAAAGCTTGAAGGCGACTTGTCGAAGACGACAGGTCGCCTTCCTGTTTTTTTGCGCCACGTGCTCCAACAAAGAGGCGCAACGATGGCCACCGGTTGCGAGTAGGGCGATCGCCGGGTCAGCGCCGCAGACGGCGTATGTCTTTTTGCGAAAGGATGTGCCTGACGACGAAATCTTTTCCATTGGGAATGTAGTCCGTGACCCACCGCATTGCGCCCCGCACGTCGCCGGCCATGACCATCCGCGTCATCGCGCGGTGATTGGCGATTTCGTTTTGCGTGTCATCCCGGTCGTTCTCGATGCAGGCAATAATGACCTGCAAGGTCCGCATCAGGCTCTCTTCCAGTTCGGCCAGCTTCAAACTGCCCGTAAGCCCGACCAGCGCCTTGTGATAGTTGATATGGGCATTGGCTATGGCGACCGGATCATCCAGGTCGGCCTGGGCTTCGTAGACGACCGTGCACTCTTCCAGGGCGCGCAACAGGCGTCCCGGCGTCGTGGGGATGCATTCGCAGGCCTTGAGCTCCAGAATCTGACGCGTCAGAAAGATATCGTCTATTTCCTCGAGTGTCAGCTTGCGCACGGACGCCCCCTTGTTCGGCAGGTGCGCCACGAGCTCTTCGGTCGCCAGAATGCGCAGGGCCTCCCGCACCGAACTGCGGGAAACGCCGAGCGAATGCGACAACGTCATTTCCTTGAGCTGGTCGCCGGGCAGAAAGGTCCCGTCGAAAATGGCGCGCCGCAAGGTCTCCGCAATCATGGCCACGCTGCTGGACTTCGCCCCTTCGGTCTCGCGGATCGTCATCAATATCCCTGAAGGTTATTTTCCCGCTTTCCAAACGACGCGGCCCCGGGAAAGGGACACGTCCACAAGTGGGGCGCCGATGGCCGTAGCCAACTGGCCCGGATGCTCGCAATCGAAAATGGTCACATCGCCGCGCTTGCCCACGTCCAGGGAACCCCGGTCATGGCTTTTCCCCAGGGCGTAGGCGGCGTTGAGGGTCGCGCCGACAATGGCCTCGGCCGGGGTGAGCCTGAACCACGAACAGGCCAGGGCCATGGTCAAGGGCAATGACGTGGCCTGAAACGACGAACAATAGTCCGTGGCCACGGCGACGGGCACGTTGTTCTTGATGAAAAGCCTTGCGTTGGCCTTTTTAGCGTCAAGATAGAACTGTTCCGCCACCGGCAAGAGCACGGCGACGGTCGTGGTGGCGCCCACGCCATTGATTTCGGCATCCGGCGTATACGTGAGATGGTCGGCGGAAAGCGCCCCGCCCTCGACCGCCGTACGCCATCCCCGCGAATCGGAGGACGCATCCGCATGGATGCGGACAGGTAATCCCAAAGAGGCTGAAGTATCAATCAGTTCTCTTGCCTGCGCCGCCGAGAAGTCGCCATTTTCACATGAGATGTCCTGGGACTGGGCAATGCCTTGCGCAAGCACCGCCGGCAGCATCTCGTTTTTGACCACAGCGACGTACTCTGCCGCGCTCCGTCCGTCCTGGGGCGCGATATGCGCGCCGAGAAACGTGCAGACGATATCCATGGGCGTGTGCGCGGCGGCCTGACGCAGCAGCCGCAGCAGCCGCAGTTCCCCCGGCGTATCCAGGCCGTAGCCGGACTTGACCTCGAGGGTGGTCACGCCCCCCGCCGCGATCTGCTCAAAGGCCCGCGCGACGTTGCGCAAAAGCTCGTCGTCGCCGGCCTGGCGCGTCTTTACGATGGTGGACCAGATGCCGCCGCCTTCGGCGCGAATCGCCCGGCCGTCGGCGCCTTCGAGCCGGCGCACGTACTCCCAGTGCCGGTTGCCCGCGAAAATGGGGTGCGAATGGCATTCCACAAGTCCGGGCAGAACCGTTTTTCCAGAGGCGTCCAGCACCGGGGCGTCGTCCCCGTAGGCGCGCAACACCTCTTGCGAATCGCCCACGGCCACGATGACGCCGCCGCGAATGGCCAGCGCGCCGTCGGCAACGATGTCGAGCTCTCCCTGGGCCCGGCCCGCCCTGGGCCGTTTCCCGTCCGTAACCCGCACGAGGCTGGCCGCGTGCGCAATGGTGATATCGCCGTTCACTGCATCCTCTTTGCCGCGTAGAGCGGCGCCGGGCGCCGGTCCTCGTGTCGCAGGCGCTTGCGCGCCCCGACGAGAACGCGCCGGCTCAGACGAGTTCCTGGAGAATGCGCGCCGTAATGCTCGTGGCGCTCAGGGTCGGCAGTCCGGACGTGTCGCGCACCGTCCGGCGCTGCAGCTCCGTAAACCCCATGTCGTCCAGTAGAATATAGTCCGCGCCGACCGTCTTCGCGCGAAAGGCCGCCCGGACCAGGGCCTCCTGTCCGTCGTAGGGCGAAGCCGCCGCCGTGGAAACCCGGGCCGCATAGGATTGCCACTGCGTCGGCGCCGCCTCCATGTCGGATTCCGGTCCGATGACGCACAGATGCCCGTGGCCCGCCAGGGCGGCGACCACGGAGCGGATGACCGTTATCGGTTCGATGAGCCTGGGAATGGCGCGTTTGAGCATCGGAAAACGCCCCGAGCAAAGCAGCAGCAGGGCATCGCACTCCGCTTCGAGCTTCCGTCCGGCGGCGATAAGGCGGGGCAGCAGCAGACGCTTGGCGACAAGCACGCCCCTGACGACGCCATCCTGCTTGCGCAGGCAGGTCTCGATGCCGGATTCTCCCTGCTCTGGGGCCAGCCGCGCCCAGTCGGCAGCACCCAGGCCGTCCAGGGCGCCGCGTTGCGTGAAGGCGATGCGATCCCCCAGGATGGCGCGAAACGTGGGTTCGATATCCGTGCGGGGCGCTTGGCCCAGGGTGAGTATGCCAAGAGTGACCATATGCGTCTTGCGTGGGAGGCCAGGACAAAGCGGAGCCACTCCCTGCGGGGGGAGTGGCTTCTTTCCGCGATGGCCGAGGCCCTAGTTCACGGCTTCGCCATTGAGGAGAGGCCGCTTAAGCGCGCCGGTCTCGGCGCCCCATTTCTTGAGGATCTTAAGGTAAGTACCGTCGGCGAAAACCTTTTGCAGCGCGGCGTACACCGCATCGCGGAGCTTGGCGTTCTCCTTGCTGAAGGCGATGCCGTAGGGATTGGATTCCAGCAGCGGCCCCACGGCCACAAAGGCGCTCTTTTGCTGCACATTGGCCCAGCCCAGGGCCTCGGGGCTGAGGGCGGAAGCCTGGGCCCGGCCCTGGAGCATCTGCATGCGCGCGGACGCCGCGGAATCCACCGCCATGATATTGATGCCGGGCTTGCCCTTGTCGACCAGATTTTCCTTGCTCCACTTCTGCATGGTGGTCAGGTAGTCCGTGGACGCGGAGACCGCCAGGGTCTTGCCGCTCAGGTCTTCCAGGCTCTTGATTTTTTCGGCCAGCGCCTTGGTGGTGAAACACTGGGTGCCGGAGTTGAAATAGTCTATGAAATCCATAGATTTGCGACGTTCCGCGCTGTCGGACATGCCGGAAAGAACCATGTCCACGCGCTTGGTGTTGATAGAATTGATCAACTGGTCGAAATTCTGGTCGTCAAATTCGATTTTGATGCCCAATTCCTTGGCAATGGCCTGGGCCAGTTCCACGTCGATGCCGTCCAGGGTGTCGGAGCCGGGGGCCTTGAATTCCATGGGGGGGAATATGCCGTTGACGCCGATGATGATCTTGCCGCTTTTCTGGATGGCATCGGGCAACATGTCGTGCAGCGATGCGGCAAGGGCCGTTCCGGAAAACAGCAGGGCAAAACCACACAACAACGAGGCGAGCTTTCTTTTCAGCAACGTCTTTTCCTCCAAATGATTCATGCCGCGCCCCGCATGCGCCATACTGTGAACCGGGCGGACGAGGCACGGTATCGACCGTCTCCGCCTTTTGCCCTCGGTACGCCGGATGCCCACGGCAGCCTACGTGAAAAAAAACCGCAACAGCCTAGGCTATGGTTCCAAGGAACGCCTTGGTGCGTTCGTGCCGGGGATTTTCAAAAACCTCCGACGGCGTTCCCTCTTCCACCACGGAGCCATGGTCCATAAGCGCCACCTTATGGGCCACGTTTTTCGCGAATTCCATTTCGTGGGTGACGATGACCATGGTCATGCCGCTCTCGGCCAGGTCGCGCATGACGGTCAGCACCTCGCCCACAAGCTCGGGGTCGAGCGCGCTCGTCGGTTCGTCAAAGAGCATCAGGTCGGGCTCCATGGCCAACGACCGCGCAATGGCGACGCGCTGCTGCTGTCCGCCGGAAAGTTGTTTGGGAAAACGATCCGCCCAATCCCGCAGCCCGACCTGCGTCAGGAGCGCATAGGCGCGCCGCTTCATCTTCCGGGGATCTTCCTTTTTGACGGTGACGGGGCCTTCGATGATGTTTTCCAGAACAGTCATATGCGGGAACAGGTTGAAGTTCTGGAAAACCATGCCGATCCGGGTGCGTATTTTGCAGAGCTCTTTTTCGCTCTGCTCGTACAACCGCCCTTTGCGTTCATCGAATCCGATCAGCGATCCGTCGACGTAGATCCGCCCGGCATTGATCGTTTCCAGATGATTGATGCAGCGCAGAAAGGTGCTTTTTCCGGAGCCCGAGGGGCCGAGCAGGCACAGCACCTCGCCCCTGTGCACCTTGAGGCTGATGCCTTTGAGGATTTCGTGGTCGCCGTACGATTTGTGGACATTGACCGTACGCAGCATGGGGACATCCTGTCGCATGGCTAGGCTCCGCACCGTTGTCTTTTGCCAATGGTGTTCGCCCTGAGGGTCCCCAGGAAGCTGCGTTGCGTGGCAAAGGCATGGCCGCGGGCGAAGCGCCGCTCGATACCGACCTGCACGACGCTGAGGATGGTTACGACAATCAGGTACCAGCCGGTGGCGACGATAAGCAGCTCCATGACCTTGGCATTGACGAAATAGATGATCTGGGCCTTGTGCAACAGCTCGGTGTAGGCGATGGCGCTGGCCATGGAGGACGTTTTGAGCAGGCCGATGAATTCGTTGCCGATGGGCGGCACGATGACGCGCATGGCCTGCGGCAGGATGATGCGGCGCATGGCCGTAAGGCGCGACATGCCGAGGGCGGTGGCGGCGTCTATCTGCCCCTTGTCGACGGACAGAATGCCGCCGCGCACGATTTCCGTCAGATAGGCGCCTTCGTTGAGGCCCAGCCCGAGCAGGGCGGCCATGAAGGGCGTCATCACGTCCACCATGCGGTATTGTGCGAAACCCAGATTCACCACGGGAAAGATGAGCGCCAGATTGAACCAGATCAGCAGTTGCAGATAGACGGGGGCCCCCCGGAACAGCCAGATGTACAACCTTGAAAACATGTTGGAGACGGGATTTTGGGAAAGGCGCATGATGGCGAAGGCCACCCCCAGCACCAGGCCCATGAGCATGGAGCAGGCCGTGATGAGGATGGTGCTGGCCAGTCCCTTGAGCAGCGCGGTCGAAAAAAAGAACTCCTCCACCACGGCCCAGTCGATCTGGCCCACCCTGAAAGCATTCACGATAAGCCCCAGCAGGCCTATGAGAAGAATGCCGGAAACCCACCGCCCGTAGTGGCGAAGCGGAATGATTCTGTCGTTGGTCGCCATTTCCTTTCCCAGGTCCGAAAGTCACGAAAATCGTTTGCCGCCTGGTCG
This sequence comes from Solidesulfovibrio sp. C21, assembly GCF_047785625.1. NCBI lineage: Bacteria > Pseudomonadati > Thermodesulfobacteriota > Desulfovibrionia > Desulfovibrionales > Desulfovibrionaceae > Solidesulfovibrio > Solidesulfovibrio sp. C21. The sequence continues at coordinate 43,825 of NZ_JBLODY010000008.1, read as the reverse complement.
CCGAGCGGAAACCGTAAAAATGTCCGACAATTTTTGTCAGACAACTTTTGCCCCGGGACGTTGTTGCCGTCAAGCCAAATTACGGAGTGATGACAAATATGACAAAACGGGACGGCTCCTTCCGGCGACACCCCGGTTCCCTGCCGCGCCCTCGCGTTTCCCGATCAGACCCGGCCAGGCCCGACCAGACCACGGCGCGGGCCGCCCATGTCGTCGGTCCTGTGAAAGACGATGTCCCGGCAGCCTTCTGGGACGTGGCAGCACATGCGCTCCAGGCACAATCCGGCCTGGGGGTGGCGTGGGTGCCGCGGCGGCCCTTGGCCGGCGTCAAAGAAGCAAAAGGAATATCTATAAACAGAAAAATGAAGGAAAACCGGTATGTTGTAAAGCAGGAACCCGCCCGTCGCCCACGACCGGGGCGTACACGCGGCCGCAACCGGTTCCTTGTACCGCGCCTCTTTCATCATTGCTGGTCTTAAGATATCAGTGCATTATCCGAAATGGCTGGGCAACAGTGACGTATTCGCCCCGTATGTCTTAACTAACATATTTTCAACCGAGCCGTTTGGCCCTCGGAGGGTGTCCCCGTCTGCCGTCGTTTTCCGCCTTTGCCGCGAGACATGGGCGCTCCACGGGATAGACAACCAGATTCCATATCAAGATACACATTCCGTACGCCTGCCAAGGCCGACAGGAGGGAGTAGTGAACGCCAAAACCGATCTTTGGGTCGACACCGACGTGTCCATCGGGTTGGAGCATTTCCCCGGTTTCTACCGGGACATCGACGACGCCCTGGCCCTGATCCTCCTTTTTAACAGCCCCCTGGTCACTCTTCGCGGCATAAGCTCCACCTTCGGCAATACCGACGCCAGACACGCCCACGCCATCGCCGCCAGGCTGACGGCACAATTCGGCCCCAAGGGCCTGCCCGTCCGACAAGGCGCGGCCGGGCCCATCAAAAAGGGCGCCCCCCTGCCGGCCTCCGACGCCTCCTGGGCCATGGCCGACGCCCTGCGCCAGGCCCCCATGACCATCGTGAGCCTTGGCGCGGCCACCAACATCGCCGTGCTCATCGCCTCCCACCCGGAACTGGTCGACAACATCGCGGGCATTGTGGCCATGGCCGGCTCGCGCTGCATGCCGGGGGAGGAATTCGTTGTCGGCCCCCGGCAGGTGAAGCCCTTTTGCGCCCTGAACTTCGAGGCCGACGTGGAGGCCTGGCGCATCATCCTCGAAAGCAACGTGCCGCTGACCTTCGCCCCCTTCGAACTGAGCCGCCAGGTCTGGATCACCGAGGAGGACGCGCGCGACCTGGAAAACACCGGCGATACGGGGTCCTACCTCGCGCCCCACATGTACAAGTGGGCCAGGGAATGGACGATGCTTTACGGCAGTCCGGGATTCAACCCCTTCGACGCGCTGGCGGCCGGCTATTTCCTGGCCCCGGAATTTTTCGGCGGCGAGGAGCTGCCCGTGGGCATCCTGGAACCCGGCGAGCAGGGGAACCACCGCGACGTGCCCTGCCTGGTCGTTTCGGACTCCATGGGCAACCACCGCCGGGCCACCTCGCTTCGCACCATAAATCAGGGCTTCAAGCCATTTTTCCTGGAGGCGCTTAGGGGCGGGCTTAGCATGGCCACATTGGTGATGGGCTTTTCCCATATCAATATCGTGGTCGACGACATGGACAAGGCCACGGAATTCTACGGTCGCGCCCTGGGCTTCCAGATGGCCTACAACGACGCCGGGGCCATCGACTTTCCAAACTACACGTCCCCGGCCTTTGCCCGCGACGCCGGGTTTCTGGACGGCAAGGTGGACGTGGACGTGCGCTTCCTGCGCCACCCCCAGGCCGGATTGTGCCTGGAGCTCATGTGCTACCACGTCCCCGAAGGTTGCCGGGACATCGTCTGTCACAGGACCGACGACATGGGCGGCCCGCGCCATGTGGCCCTGGAAGTGGCGGACATCGCCGCGGTCTTCGCGCATATCAAAAAACAGCCGGAGGTGCGGATGATAAACCCGTCCCCGGAGTACGGGCCGCCGGAAAACCTCGGCACATCGACCATTTCCTTTTTTTACTGGCTTGACCCGTATGGGGTGCAATGGGAGATGGAACAGGGGCGGCCACTGGGATTCGGCCGGGAAATAAGCGGCTAGGGTCGTGTTTCTGAAAAAAGCCCACGCGCCGTAGGCGACCGCGGCCTGCGCGACGGCCACGGATAAACCGTGATTCCCGGGGAGGGCACGGCCCGGGACGGCGGCGGGGAGGAGCATTGATGATCGGCCTACCTGGCTATTCCAGGTTCGAAACCATTCACACCGGCCGCAAGCATCGGGTGGTGTGCGCCGTGGAAGACGCCACCGGCCGACCGGTGGCGCTCAAGATGCCGGCCATGCTTTTGCCTTCGGGCAAGGCCCTGACCGTTCTGGAAAAGGAATACGAATATCTGGTCCGGCTGGACCTGCCGGATATCCCCCATGCCGGGCGTCTCATCCATACCGGGCGCTCCATCGTCGTGGTCATGGAGTGCTTCGAGTTCCCCACCCTGAAGCGGGCGGCCGAGGACCGCGCCCTGCGTCTGGCCGAACTGACGGACGTCTTGGAAAAGCTGGCCCGCATCCTGGTCCAGCTCCATGCCCGGGGCATCATCCACCGCGACATCACCCCGGCCAACATCCTCTACGGCCGCGCCGCCGGGCGGGTGGTGCTCATCGACTTCGGCTCGGCCATCGACATGCCCCAGCAGTCCTCGGCCGGGCTTCGGCCCGAGACCGTGGAGGGCACGGTGGCCTATATGTCCCCGGAGCAGACCGGACGCATCAACCGTCCCGTGGATTTTCGCTCCGACTTCTACTCGTTCGGCGTCACGTTCTACGAGATGCTGGCCGGGCGGCGGCCGTTTACCGGCGATGACGCCGGGGCGCTGATCCACAGCCACCTGGCCGTGATCCCGCCCGCCCCGCACACCCTCGATCCGGCCATTCCCCAGGCCCTGTCCGACATCGCCATGAAGTGCCTGGCCAAGGATGCCGGCGACCGCTACCAGAGCGCCGTGGGCCTGCACGCGGACCTGCACCGCTGCCGCGCGGACCTGGAGCGGCGTGGCGAGATCGCGCCCTTTCCCCTGGGCGAGGCCGATGCGCGCGACCGTTTCCAGTTTCCCGAGCGCATTGTCGGACGGAGCCGGGAGCTTGCCGCGCTGCAGGACCTCTACGAGCATGTCGGCCGGGGCCAAAGCGGCGTGGTCATGGTCCGGGGCGTCTCCGGCGTGGGCAAGACCTCCCTGGTCCAGGAGCTGAGCCGGGCCGTGGCCGCGAAAAAAGGCTACGTGGCCTACGGCAAGTACGACCAGTACAACCGGGCCGTGCCCTTTTCCGGGCTCATCCAGGCATTATCCTTGCTGATCCGTCAGATTTTAAGCGAAGGCGAGGCGCGCATCGCCTCGTGGAAGCGGCGCATCCTGGCCGCCCTCGGCCAAAACGGCCGGGTGCTGTGCGAGGTCATTCCGGACCTGGAAACGCTTATCGGCGAGCAGCCGCCGGTACATGCCCTGGATCCGGTGGAGGCCCGCACCCGCCAGGGCACGCTCTTTCGGCGGTTCATGGAAGCCCTTGGCCGGTGCAGCCATCCGCTGCTGCTTTTCCTCGACGACCTGCAATGGATCGACGCGGCCAGCCTGTCGCTTCTGGAACTCATGGGCAGCCTGCGCGGGGAAGGGGCCATCCTGTGCATCGGGGCCTACCGCAGCAACGAGGTGGCCGAGACGCATCCCCTGGCCGTGACCCTGGCCGCCATGCGCAAGCGGCAGGCCACCATCGCCGAGGTCCTCGTCGGGCCGCTGACGGAAGCCAACCTGCGCGGCTACCTGGCCGAGATGTTTCACCTGCAAACCGCCGAGGTCGCGTCCCTGGCCAGGGTCCTGCACGGCAAGACCGACGGCAATCCGCTCTTTTTCCGCACCCTTCTGACCTCGCTCTACCAGGATGGCCATCTGCGCTTCGACGCGGAGGTCCGGCATTGGGTCTGGGACGCCCCCGCGATCGCGGCCATGCCCTATGCCGACAATGTGGTGGAGGCGCTGCGGGCGCGTCTGGCCACCTTGCCGGCCGGCTGCCTGGAGCTTTTGCCCCTTGGCGCGCTGATCGGCAATCCGTTCTCCCTGGATGCGCTGGGGAGCTTAAGCGGCCGCGTCCGCAGCGATCTGGCCCGGAATCTGGCCCCGGCCCTGGCGCAAGGGCTCCTCACCTCGCCGCGCCGGGATGTGGAGCTTTACATCCAGCACTCGGCCGATCGCCTGGAGGACGTCACCTTCACCTTCTGCCACGACCGCATCCAGCAGGCCGCCTATGCCCTGCTGGCGGAGGAACGCAAACCCGGCCTGCATCTGGCGGCGGGACGACTGCTTTGGCGGTCGTTGCCGCCGGGAAAGGACGACAGCCGGCTTTTCGACGTGCTGGAGCACATGCGCAAGGGCGTGGCCCTGCTGACCGACCCCGGGGAGCGCCTTCGGGTGGCGGAGCTGGCCCTTGGGGCCGGGCGCAAGGCCAAGACGTCCACGGCCTTCGCCGACGCCGCCGAAATGCTGGACTTCGCCCGCTCCCTGTTGCCCGAATCGCCCTGGGACAGCGACTACGCCCTGTGGCGCGAAATTTCCCTGGATTTGGCCCAGAGCCTGTACCTGGCCGGCCGCTACGACGCAGCCGAGGATCGTTGCGCCGAGATCCGCGCCCATGCCGTCACGGACCGCGACCGGCTCCGGCTCTGTAACGTCCAGGCCAAGCAATACCATCATCAGGCCCGCTACGCGGAAGCCGTGGAGCTGGAATACCGGGCCCTAGTCCTGCTCGGGTTCGCGATCCCCCGCGAGGACGAAGCCTTGCTCTCCCTGTTCCAGGCGGAAAAGGCCCGCATCGAGCTATTGATCGACCGCAAGGCCGACGGCGATCCGGCCGCCCTCTACGACCAGCCCGAAGCCGTCGATCCCGACCATATCCTGGCCCAGGAGATGTTTTTCGACCTGTATGCCGACTCCTACCTCATCGGGCGGGGCCTGGTCTGTGCCGCGGTCTCGGCGGTCATGGCCCGTCTGGCCATGGAAGAGGGCAAAAGCCCGATGGCCTCGGTGGCCTACATCCATTACGCCTCAACCCTGTGCGCCATGGGCCTTTGCGCCCACGACTACCGCACCGGCCATGCCCTCGGCAGCCTGGCCGCCCGGCTGGCCGAGCATTACGCCGTCCCGGCCCTGCAAAACTATACCTACCACGTCTTTTCCCTGGCCGTGAACCACTGGCTCAATCCCCTGGGCACAAGCCACGGCTACTGGCTTTCGGCCTCACGGCTGGCCCTGGCCTCGGGCTCGCCGTACTCGGGCTACGTCCACCTGCAACTGGCCCACGTCCAGCTGGCCGCCGGCGTGCCCCTGGGCGAGGTCGAGGTGCAAGCCGCGCGCAGCCTGGAATTTCTGCGCGCCTCGGGCATGGACGGCATCGTCACCCTGCTGCGGCTTATCGTCGGGCAGCCGCTCAAGCACCTTCGGGGCAAGACGCGCTCCATCGCCAGCCTGGACGACGAGGCTTTCGACGGCGCGGCCCTGGCCGGGCAGTTCAAGTCCCTGCCGTTTTTCCTCGGCTCCCTGCGCTATTCCCAATTGCGGGTGGCCTGCCTGGCCGCCCCCGAGGAGGTCCTGCCTTCCCCCGAAACCCTGCGCCAGTGGATCGACGTGGTGGATGCGACCCAGCAGGGCCAGATCATGCTGGCGGACAGCTGGTTTTTCTACACGCTGCTGCTGTTGGAGCACGGCCGTCGGGCCGTCGGGAAACCCGAAGGCGGGTTGGCCGCGCGCATCGCCCTGGGGTGCGACAAGCTGCGCCTCTGGGCCGGGCTTTGCCCGGCCAACTTCCGCCACAAGCATCTGCTGGCGGTGGCGGAGCGGATGGCCGGCCCGGCCGGCCCGGCCGGAGAGACCCCGGAACTGGCGCTCATCCTCGACACCTACGACCAGGCCATCGACGCGGCCCTGCAATCGGCCTTCATCCAGGACGCCGCCCTGGCCGCGGAAAAGGCCGGCCGGTTTTGGCGCCGGCGCGGCAAGCCCCATCTGGCCAAGGCCTATTTCGAACAGGCCCTGGCCTTTTACGGCCGCTGGGGCGCCACGGGCATGGTGCGGCACCTGCGCCAGACCCACGACTCCCCTCTGGCCGCCGTCGCGGTCCGCGACAGCGTGCCGCACCTCGCCTCGGCGGGACTCGGCCTGGAAACGTCCAGCGGCACCTTTTCGGAAACCTTTTCCGAAGGCCTGGACCTGCTTGCGGTCATCAAGGCCACCCAGGCCATCTCCCGGCACATGGTCATGAACGACCTGGGCCGCGAACTCACGGCCATCGCCACGGAAAACGCCGGCGCGACCAAGGGCGTGCTCATCCGCAACAAGGAAGGCCGATTCGTCGTCACCAACGTGGTCATGGCCGACGCACCGGACCGGACGCCGGATGCGGCGGCGGAGGGGGAAATCCCCGTGGAGCTCTCGCCGGACATCTCCCCGGCGGTGGTCAATTTCGTGGCGCGCACCCGCAACTGGGTCATTCTCAACGGTCTCGACGAGGCGACCACGCCCGGCCAGGGCGCTTCGGCCGGGAGCGGGGAACAGGCCGCGCTTTTTTACCAATGCCCCTACATCGCGGCAAAAAAGCCCGCCTCGCTGTGCTGCCTGCCCATCATTTTGCAAAACGAGGTGCGCGGACTGCTGTATCTGGAAAACGCCGCAACCCGGGGAGCCTTTCGCAAGGACCGCCTCCAATTGCTCAATATCCTGGCCGGCCAGGCGGCCATATCCATGGAAAATGCCAGAGTCTACAATGAACTCAACGAGATGAACTGCAACCTGGAATCCCTGGTCCGGGCCCGCACCGCCGAGCTGCACGAGAAGAACAAGGAGCTCAACAAGAAAAACCTGGACCTCCAGCGCCTTTCCACCACGGATCAACTCACCGGCGTCTACAATAGGCGTTCCATCGAGGACCGGCTCGGCCACGAAATCGAACGCAGCCGCAACAACGAAAGCTCGCTGGCCATCATTCTTCTGGACGTGGACTCTTTCAAGGACGTCAACGATACCTTCGGCCACAACGTGGGCGACACGGTGCTTGTCGCAATCGCCAGGACCATCGGCAGCAATGTCCGCAGCACGGATTTCTTCGGCCGCTGGGGCGGCGAGGAGTTCCTGGTGGTGGTCTCGGAGTTCGTGAGCAACGTGCTGCCGTTTGCCGAACGGCTGCGCAAGGTGCTGGCGGAAAAACGGCATCCGGTGGCCGGCAAGGTCACCGCCAGCCTTGGCGTGGCCCTGTACCTCCCCGGCGAGACGACCTCCCAGCTGGTCAGCCGGGCGGACGACGCCCTGTACCGGGCCAAGGAAAACGGCCGCAACCGGGTGGAACTGGCGGTATAGAGGGAAGGGAATGGAGGGGAGGGGAGGAACCGGGGGGAAACCTTTCTTGCAGAAAGGTTCTCCCCCCGGGCCCCCTTTCCAAAGACTCCCAATAGGACGGGGTGTTATCGGTAATGCACCAATATTATTAAAAGATTTAGGAAGGGGAGAGCGCGAGAGGGGAGAACCCTTTGCAAAAGGGTTTCCCCTCTCGCATCTTCCTCTCCCGCATCCTTAGGAGATTTGTCATGGTCAAGCGTATCCTGTTCGTGCTCTCCGGCCATGCCGCCATGGGCGGCGGCAAGCCCGCCGGCTGTTATTTTCCGGAGCTGGTGCATCCCTATTATGTCATGGTCGAACGGGGCATCGAGCTGGATTTCACCACCCCGGGGCCGGACGGCCCGGTGCTGGCCCAGACCGACTTCAACGACCCGGCCCAGATACGGCTTCTCATGGACCGGCAGGCCATGGACCGCATCCTGGCCGCGCCCCGGCCGGACACGGTGGACGCCGCCAAATACGACGCCATCTTTTATACCGGCGGCCATGGCGGGCTCTACGATTTTCCCGACGATCCGTCCCTGATCGCCATCGCCGAAAACATCTGGTCCCGGGGCGGCGTTGTCTCGGGCATGTGCCACGGCCCGGCCGGGTTGCTCAATCTCAAGGACTCTTCGGGCGACTTCCTGATCAAGGGTCGCAAGGTGACGGGTTTTTCCCGGGCCGAGGAGGTGACCTTCGGCGTGCTCATGGACATCCCCTATGTCCTCGAGGACAGCCTTGTCTCCCGGGGGGCGCGCTATTGCTGCTACGGCGTCAATCAGGGGTTCGTGGTCCGCGACGGCCGGCTCATCACCGGCCAGAACTGGTATTCCTCCCAGCTCGTGGCCGAGGCCGTGGCCGACGCGCTGGAGGCCTGACGCCGCGTCAGCGTGTTCCGGGCTCCTTGGGCGTGTCCTGGTCCGCCCCTTGCGCGACCTTGGGCTTGTCCACGCCGAGCACCCGTTCCGCGAAGCCCTGCACCAGCACGTAAAAGACCGGCACGACCAGCACGGCCAGGATGGTGGAGGCGAGCATGCCGCCGAAGACCGCCGTGCCCACGGCCCGCTGGCTGGCCGCGCCGGCTCCCGAGGCGGTCAGCAGCGGCACCACGCCGAGGATGAAGGCGAACGAGGTCATGATGATGGGGCGAAAGCGCAATCGCGCCGCTTCCACCGCCGCCTGGGCGATGTCCATGCCCCGGGCGCGCCGTTCACGGGCGAATTCCACGATCAGGATGGCGTTTTTGCTGGCCAGGGCGATGAGGAGCACCACGCCGATTTGCGTGTAGACGTTGTTGTCCATGTGCCGGATCATCAGCGCCACCATGGTGCCGAGCAGGGCCAGCGGCACGACCAGGATGACGGCCGTCGGCGTGCACCAGCTTTCGTACTGGGCCGCCAGGACCAGGTAGACCAGCACCACGGCCAGGGCGAAGATCAGGTAGGCCTGGTTGCCGACTTTTTTCTCCTGGTACGACATGTTGGTCCACTCGGTGGCCATGGACGTGGGCAGGTTGGCCTTGGCCATCTGCTCCATGAGGGTGAGCGCCTGGCCGGAGCTGAAGCCCGTGGCGGCGGAACCGTAGACCGAGGCCGCGGTGTAGAGGTTGTAGCGGGTCAGCACCGTGGGCCCCAGGATGTCCTTGATGGTGGTGACCGCCGATAGGGGCATCATCTCGCCCTTGTTGTTGCGGACCTCGAGCTGCATCACGTCCTCGGCCTTGAGCCGGAAACGCGGCTCGGCCTGGGCCCGGACCTGATAGACCCGGCCGAATTTGTTGAAGTCGTTGATGTAGGTCGAGCCCATGTAGGTCGACAGGGTGCTGAAGAGGTTATTGAACGTCACGCCCTTGTACTGGACCTGGGTGCGGTCGATGTCGGCGTAAATCTGGGGCGTCGACGCGTTGTAGGTGACGTTGAGCGGGGTGAGCCCGGTCTGGGTGCGCCCGACGCCGATCAGCCCGTAACAGGCGTTTTGCAGGGCCACGGGCCCGAGGTTGCCCCGGTCCTCCACCATCATCTGGAAGCCGCCGGCCTGCCCAAGGCCCTGGATGGCCGGCGGGATCATGACGAAGGCCACGGCGTCCTGGAGCGTGGCCAGCCGCGCCTGGAGGTAGCGGACGATGGTGGTCTGGTCCACGCCCTTGGGCCGTTTGTCCCAGTCGGTGTAGGTGACGAAGACGGCGGCCATGTTGGGCTGGTTCAGGGAATCGAGGATGGACATGCCGCCGAAGGTGATCCAGTCGGCCACGCCGGGCGCGTCCTTCAGGAATCCGTCGATCTGCTTGATGACCGCGGCCGTGCGCGAAAGCGACGCCGCCGGCGGCAGCTGGACGCTCACGATGGCGTAGCCCTGGTCCTCTTCCGGCAAAAAGCCGGTGGGCAGGGAGGAGAAGCCGATAAACGTCACCGCGATGAGGACGACGTAGCCGATCATGGCCGTCTTGGCGTGGTGGACCATGAAGCCGACGATGGCGGCGTAGACGTTTTCACAGCGCTGGTAGACGGCGTTGAATCCCCGGAAGAAGGCGTTGGGCTCCTTGGTGTGCGGCTTCATCCACAGGGCGCACTGGGTGGGCTTGAGGGTCGCGGCGTTGAGCGCGCTGATGACGGCCGTCGCGGCGATGACCAGCGAGAACTGGCGGTAGAGCTGGCCGGTGATGCCGGGCATGAACGAGGCCGGCAAAAAGACCGAGATCAGCACCAGGGTGATGCCGATGATCGGGCCGAAGAGCTCCTTCATGGTGAGAATCGCCGCGTCGTGGGGGGTGCTCCCCTGTTCGATATGGTGGGCCGTGCCTTCCACGATGATGATGGCGTCGTCCACCACGATGCCGATGGCCAGGATGATGCCGAAAAGGGTCACCAGGTTGACGGAGAATCCCAGCATGGCCATGGCGATGAACGCGCCGAGGATGGTGACCGGCACGGTGGTGGCCGGCACGAGCATGGCCTTGAAATCCTGGAGAAAGAGCATGATGACCAGAAGCACCAGGATGCCGGCCTCGATAAGGGTCTTGTAGACGTCGTGGATGGACTGCTTGACGAAGCGCGTGGTGTCGAAAGGAATGTTGTAGACGAGCCCGGGCGGGAAATCCGCCGCGATTTTCTTCATGGTCGACTTGATGAGGTCGGCCGTCTGCAGGGCGTTGGCCCCGGGCAGCAGGTAGATGGCGATGATGCTGGCCGGCTTGCCGTCCTTTTCGGCGAACAGGTCGTAGGTCTTGCTGCCGAGCTCCACCCGGGCCACGTCTTTTAAGCGCAGGACCTGCCCGGTCTGGTTGAAGTCGGTCTTGAGGATGATGTTTCCGAACTGTTCGGCGTCCTCCAGGCGGCCCTGGGTCTGGATCATGTACTGGAAGTGCATGTCCTTGGGGGCGGGCTGCTGGCCGATCTGGCCGGCGGCTACCTGGACGTTCTGCTGGGAGACGGCGTTGACCACGTCCTGGGCCGTGAGCCCGTAGGTCTTGACCTTGTCCGGGTCGAGCCAGATGCGCATGCCGTATTCGTCGCTGCCGTTGACCGTGACCGAGCCCACGCCGGGGATGCGCGAGAGTTCGTCGCGCACGCGCAGGTAGCCGTAGTTGGACAGGAACAGGCTGTCGTAGGTGTTGTCCGGCGACTCCAGGGTGACGCACATCAGGATGGCCGTGGACTTCTTCTGCACCGTGACGCCCTGGGCCTGCACCTGCTGGGGCAGGCGGGCCAGGGCCTGATTGACGCGGTTCTGGACGAGCACGGTGGCCATGTCCACGTCGGTGCCCACCTCGAAGGTCACGGTCAGGGTGTAGGAGCCGTCCGAGGCGCTGTTGGAGCTCATGTAGAGCATGTTTTCCACGCCGTTGACCTGCTGCTCGATGGGCGCGGCCACGGAATCGATGATCACCTGCGGACTGGCGCCGGGAAAGCTGGTCGTGACCTGGACCGTCGACGGCGTGATGTTCGGGTACTGGGCCACGGGCAGCCCGAGCAGCGTGACCACGCCGAGCAGCATGATCAGCACGGCGAGCACGTTGGCCAGGACCGGCCGTTCGATGAAGAATTTGGAGAACATGGCGCGCGGCCCTTATTTTTTGGCCCCGGCGGGCGGCGTCTTGGCCGCGTCGGGCGCGGCCTGGGGCGATTTGGGCGCGTCCGGCATCGGCTCGGCCTTGCCGCCCGCCCGGACCCGTTGCAGGTCGCTGACGATGACCCGCTCGTTGCCGGTCAGGCCCTTTTCCACCACGAGCATGTCGTTTACGGAAAAGCCGATGGTCACGGGCCGTTGTTCGACCACGTTCTTGTCGTTTAAGAGCAGGACGAACCGGCCGAGCTGGTCCTGGCCGACGGCTGTATCCGGCACGAGCAGAGCCTCGCGTTCCTGAAGCGGAATGCGCACCCGGGCGAAAAGGCCCGGGGCGATCTTGCCGTTGGGATTGGGCAGCTCGCCGCGCAGCAAAATGGTGCCGGTCTTGGGGTCGATGCCGAGGCCATAGTAGTCCATCGCGCCTTTGTAGGGATAGTCGGTCGAGCCGCTGAAACCCATTTCCAGGGGAATGTTGACGTGGCTGCCCGGCGCGACCTTCTCGTTGCGGCTGGCTTGCAAGCGCAGCATGTCGCGTTCGCCCATGGTGAAGTAGACGTACATGGGGTCGTAGCTGATGATGGTGGCGAGCAGGGTCTTTTCCCCGCCGCCGACCAGGTTGCCCACGTCCACATCGCGCCGGCTGACCCGGCCGTTAAAGGGCGCCGTGACCCGGGTGTAGGAGAGGTTTATCTCGGCCAGCTCGATTTGCGCCTTGGCGTTTTCCACGCCGGCCTTATACTGCTCGCGCTGGGCGTCCCATTTGACCACGTCCGTGTCCGGGCCGGCCTTTTCGCGCAGCAGGTTTTTGGCCCGCACGTACTCGATTTCGGCCTGATGGAGTCCGGCCAGCTGGCTTTGCAGCCCGGCCTTGGCCTCCAGGACCTTGGCTTCGTAGGGCTCGGGCTGGATGACGAACAGCAGTTGCCCTTTTTTGACGAAGGCGCCGTCCGTATAGGCCTGCTTGACCAGGAAGCCCTCGATGCGGGCGCGCAGATCGACGGAATTGACGGCCTGGGTGTTGCCGGTGAACTGCAAGTATTCCGTAACCTTTCGGCGCTCGGGCGGGGCCACCTTGACCTTGGGCGGGGGCGGCGCCACGTATTCGTTGCCGCCCTTGCAGCTGGCAAGGGAAAAAAGCGTGGCCACGACAGCGACCAGGGCGACCAGGGCCGGAACGATTCGTTTGTGGTGCATGGGCATGGGCAGTCCACCGCGGTGATGGTTAGGATTCACTACATGTCCGGCGCATACCAGAGCATGTTGCGCTTTTTCGGGTCTGTGATCTTGGCCGGATCTTCCCGTATCTGCCGGCCCCACCAGGTGCGCTTTTCCATCTCGTGGCGCACGGCCTCGGGCACGTAGGGCAGGCCTTGGCGCACCTGCCAGCCGCCGCCAAGGGCCCGGTAGAGGCTGACCAGGGAGAGCACGACCTGCCCCTGCATCTGCACGAGGTCATCCTGCTGCTTGAGCAGCTGCTGCTGGGCCACCAGCACGGTGGTGTAGTCGGTCTTGCCTTCGCTGTACTGGATAAAGGCCAGCTCGGCCGAGCGCTTGGCCGCATCGGCCGCCTTGGCCAGGGACACCACCTGGGCGCTGGCGCCGATGTAGGCGGCCAGGGCGTCCTCCACCTCGCGCAGGGCGGTCAGCACGGTCTGCCGGTACTGGATGAGCAGGGCCTGGAACTTGGCGTCCTGCACCCGCACATTGTCGATGATGCGGCCGTAGTTGAAAAGATTCCAGCCGAACTGGGGCGAGAACTGGGCCGTGAAGCCGTTGTTGGAAAGCAGGTCGGACAGCTTGAACACGCCGATGTTGCTGGCCAGGAAACCGATGCTGCCGGTCAGCGAAAACGAGGGGAACAGATCGGCCTTGGCCACGCCGATCTGGGCGCATTGGGCCATGGCCGCGTACTCGGCCGCGCGCACGTCCGGACGCCGGCGCAGCAGGTCGGCCGGCACGCCCACGGCGATTTCCCAGGGCGGGGCGGGGATGCCCTTGGAGTCGCCGAGGCCCTCCGGGGCCTTGTCCGGGGGCAGGCCGAGCAGCACGGACAGGGCGTGCCGGTTTTTCTTGATGGCGCTTTGAAACCCGGGGATGGTGGCTTCTGTCGAGAGCAGCATGGTTTTGGCCTGCTGCACGTCGCGTTCGCTGGTGGCCCCGTAGCGAAAGCGGGCCTCGGCGATCTTGAGGCCTTCCGTTTCCAGGACCACGTTTTCCCGGGCGATTTGCAGCTGCGCCTGATTGACGCGCAAATCCAGGTAGGTCCGGGCCACGTCGCCGGCCAGGCTCACCAGGGCATTGTCGTAATCGGCGGCGGAGGCGCGCATGGCGGCGTCGGCCGATTCGATGCCACGGCGGTACTTGCCCCAGAAGTCCAGCTCCCAGGCGGCGCTTAAGGCCACGGTGTTCTGCCAGATCTGGTCGGGCGAGGTGGACTTGGATTCGGTGCTCGGCTGGGGCCAGCTGGGGCCGAGGTGGCTTTCCCGGGAGTAGGCGTAGCTGCCGGAGGCGGCCTGGGATTGCGGATAGAGTTCGCCCACGGCGATGCCGAGTTGGGCCCGGCCCTGGATGACCCGCAGCCCGGCCACGCGCAGGGGCAGGTTCTGGTCGAAGGCGGTCCGGACGAGTTTGGACAGCTCCGGGTCGCCGAAGACGTCCCACCATTCCTTTTGCACGGCAAGCCCCTGTTTGACGGCGGCGTCACCCTCGGTCCAGGTGTCGTAGACCGTTGCGTCGGGGCGCTTGAAGTCGGGGCCGAGCTTCATGCAGCCGCAAAGGCAGAGCGCCAGGAAAAATGCCGCGCACAGCCAGAGCCTGGTGAGGGTTACGTACATCGATGCAGGACCTATGGCCTCGAAGGCAGGGTTGTCTGGAATGTCCCGGTGTCGCCGAACAGATGCCGTCTCGCCACTCCCCGAGCAACCCGTTTTCCGGGGAGGACAAAAAACGGTCACGGTCTGAGGGTATATTTCGATAACAACGTATATGTGTTATCGTCAAGACGGGGTATGGAAAATTCAGGTCTTTCGATGAAGTATCGCCGAGGTGTCCGCCGTGAAGCGTCCCGGGCCATTTTATCCGCGACCAGGCGGGGCCGTGGCTGCTTTCCCTGTGCCCCTGTCGACCGGCCTGTTACTATGTTGCCGACGGACGCTGCCTTGCCGCACCGCTGCCTGCCGGCGGGCTACCTCCCGCGCGGGCCGGCGTTATTTTCCTTGTATGCGCCGCATTGGGCCACGCCGTCCGGGATATGCGGCGATCCGACGACATGTTCCGATGCAGCGACATCGCCCGCGAGCCGCGTTGCAGCGGCTTCATGATAGGTCTCGCTCCATGCGCAGCGCGATGGTTGCACGGAGCAGGGCCTCCAGGCCGAGTTCGGCCCTGTCGAGGCGGACGCAATGGGCCGCTTCGGGAAGCATAACGGTCCGCAGCCGGTTGGTGCGCAGGGCGGTCATGCCCACGACCACGCACAAGGAGCGCCACAATGCAGGTTCGAGACCAACGACCCGATGACCTGCCGGCCGGGGCTGGTCCCTGCTCGAGCGTCCCCAGGGCCCGGGCCGTTTCGTCAGGGCCCCCTATCCCTACGACGGCAGGGCCGTGATCTGGATCATGGACCCCGCCGGGCTTGACGCGGACGGCAACCTGCCCCGCATATCCCCCCCCTTCCTAAAATAATCTCCCCACCGCGACGATGGCCATGCCGAGGGCCACCGGTCCGAAGAAACCGCGCGTTTTGATGGCCAGGGCCAGGGCGGCCAGTCCCGCCCACAGAGTCAGGTTTTCCAGGCCCAGTTGGAGGTGGTTTTCCTGGAGGAAGAGGGCCGGCGCGGCGAGCGCCGCCAGCACCGCCGCCGGCACGTGGGAGAGAAAACGGATGACCGGGGCCGGCAGCGTGCGCCCGGAGAGGACGAGCAGCGGCGCGCAGCGTGTGGCGTAGGTCACCGCCGCCATGGCGCAGATGATGCAGAAGATGCCTATTTGTCCGTCCATGCCGCCACCGCCGTGCCGCAAGCCGCGCCGGCGAGTCCTGCCGCGAGTGTTCCGAATCCCGAAGCCCCGTGAAGGGCTGCCACAAGCGAAAATCCCGCCCCGGCCAGGGCCGCCGCCACATGGGAAAGCCCCTTGAGCTGGCCGGCCAGAAGCGCCACGAACATCCCGGGCAGCGCGAAGTCCAGGGCGAAGGCCCGGCCGTCGCCAAGCGCGTCGCCGACGATCACGCCGAGCGCCGTGCCGAGGACCCAGGCGGACTGGGCCAGCACGTTGATGGCCAGGGTGCGTTTCTTGTCCGTATCGCCCCGGCCGAAGCGCGCCGCGTGCAGGGCGAAGCTTTCGTCGGTCAGCTCGAAGGAAAAAGCGGCCAGCTCCCGCTTGCGCCAGCCGGATAAAAGCGGGGCCATGGCCGCCGAAAAGAGTACGTGGCGCAAATTGACGGCCAGGGTGGTGATGACGATGGAAAGTCCCGAGGCCCCGGCCGCGAAAAGTCCTACCGCCACGAGCTGGGCCGAGCCGGCGTAGACCAGAAGCGACATGGCCAGGACGTTTATCGCGTCAAGTCCGGCCTTGCCGGCGAGCACCCCATAGGCCATACCAACCGGAATGTATCCCAGGGCGATGGGCAGGGTCTGGCCCACGGCCGCGCGCCACACCGTCTCGGGGGCACCGGCATGTTCTCCGCTATACGACATACAATCCTCTTTTCGGGAGAGAAACGTCACACGCCATGAAAGTTGTCGCCTTCGTTCTTACGGCCCTGGGCCTGGCCTACTGCGGTTACCTCGTCTCCATGTATATCGCCCAGGACGGCATGGTCTTTCCCGGCCGGGCGGCCGATGCGGCCCGGGAACAGGAACTCGGCCGCTACTACGCCGGGTTGCAGCCTTTCGACGTCACGGCCGCCGACGGTACGAAGCTGACGGGTTATTATCTGCCTCGTACGCGGGACGGCCAACCGGCTCCGGCTGTGCTGTATTTTTGCGGCAACGCCGAGCAGCAGTCCGGATTTTTCCTGTGGTCTCCAAACGAGTTGCAGCCCTACGGCGTGGCCGGCGTGGACTACCGGGGCTACGGCCATTCGGCCGGGAAATCAACGGAAAAGGCTCTCAAGTCCGACGCCCTGGCCGTGTACGATGCCCTGGCCAAAAAGCTTGGCGACAATCCCCGGATCCTGGTCATGGGCCGAAGCCTGGGCACGGCCCTGGCCGCCTGGGTGGCGGCGCGGCGTCCGGTGGCCGGGGTGATCCTGGTCACGCCCTTCGATTCGTTGGTGTCCGTGGGCCAGCAGTCCCACCCCTTCGCGCCGGTGCGGCTGCTCATGAAATACCCGTTCAACGTGCTGCCGGACGCGGCCAAGGTGCGCGCTCCCACGCTTTTCCTCGTGGCCGGAGAGGACACCTTTGTTCCGCCCGTCCATGCCGAACGTCTGGCCGCGGCCTGGAAAGGCCCCAAGGAGGTACGCGTCATCGACGGCGCGACCCACGGCAACATCGTGGATACCCCGGAATATTGGGCGAACGTGCGCGATTTCGTCAAGGAACGCTTGCACTAGGAAAGGGCGCGGGGCCCCTTACGCCCCTGCGTCCCGTGGCCCTGTCGGCCGTATTCCCGCCCGGACCAAACCGCATACGAAGGAGGACACAACATGGCGCTGCCGGTATCCGACCAATTGCTCGAACGATTGATGGAAGAGGATGTCCCTTACGGCGACCTGACGACGAAGATACTCGGCATCGGGCACAAGCCGGGAAAAATCGTTTTTTCGACGCGGGAGCCCACGGTGCTGTGCGCCACCGAAGAGGCCGCCGGGATATTGCAGAAATTCGGAGCCGAAATACGGCTGGCCAAGCCGAGCGGGGAATATCTCCCGGAAGGCGTCGTCTTTCTCGAAGCGCAGGGCACCGCCGCCGCGCTGCACGCGGGCTGGCGTCTGGCTTTAAACCTCCTCGAATACGTGTCGGGCATCGCCACGCGCACCCGAAGAATCGTCGACATCGCGAAGAAGATCAATCCGGACATCTCGATCGCCCCGACCCGCAAGTCCTTTCCGGGGACGAAAAAACTGGCGATCAAGGCGGTGGAATGCGCCGGCGCGCGCCCGCACCGCCTGGGGTTGTCCGAGTCCATTTTGATTTTCAAGCACCACATGGCCTTCCTGGGCGGTCTGGAAAGCCTGTGCGCGGACATCAAGCGGCTTCGGGTCGAAGCGCCGAGCATGAAGCTGGCCATCGAGGTCGAGGACGAAGCCGGGGCGGTGTCCGCGGCAAATGCCGGCTTCGACATCATCCAGGTCGACAAGATGACCAGCGCCGGCCTCATCGAACTGATCGGCAAGGTGCGCGCCATAAATCCGGCGATACTGATCGCCGCCGCCGGAGGCGTCAACGAGGCCAACACCGCGGAATACGCCGCGACCGGAGCGGACATTCTTGTGCTCTCGTCGGTCTTTTTCGGCAAGACCAGCGACATAGGAGCCCGCATCGTTCCTCTGCCGTGAGGGGGGCCGCGACTTGACGGTCAAGGTTCGCTCCTGGTAGCGGATGATCCGCTTTGTCGGAGCATCCATGTCCGCGGAAAGGGCTGCGCCCACGACATACTGATCGTATCCCCGATCCGTCCCTCCCTTTTTTGTCTGCAGCGGGCACAGACAACGAAAAAGGGAGTCCTCCATGCCGCAATCGCTCGACCGGACCCGAAAGGCTTTTCAACTCAATCTCGAACAACAGCGCAAACGCGCCAAGGACCTTTGCCGGGCGGTAAAAAGTGGCGACCCCGCTGCCCTTGCCCGCATTGCAAAGTGCCTGGCCGGCGCGGGCAAAGCGCCTCTCGCCGCCGTGCAAGCGTTCAAGCTTGCGGACGCCCAGCGGGTGATCGCCCGCGAACTCGGGCTCGGCGGTTGGCCGCAGCTCAAAGAGCACCTCGCCGCCATGGCAAGGGAACGGGCGGCCATGGGCATACGCGACGCGCCCGACCACGGTCCCAAAACGCTGCATATCCGCTGCGGCGGCGACATTGCCGAAGGGCTCCGCCAGGCCGGTTTCACCGGGGATTACCTGGAGTACGCCAATCCCTTTTGCCAGGGCCCGGTGACCGGGGAGCCCGACGACCCGGAGCGGCTTCTCGAGCGGGCCCGTTTTTTGGCGCAAAGCTACGGGGACCATCTCGGCATTGACCTGTCCCAATGCGCGGCGCGCCTCAGGCGTGAGGAGGACCGGCTCACCGCCGCCCCCCGCGACTACGAACGCGTCGTGTTGTGGTTCGAGCACGACAGCTTCGACCAGCTCATTTTGATCCGCTGCCTTTCCTTGTTCGCGGCGCATCGACCGCCTCTTTTGGATCTGGTTTCGGTAAACCGGTTTCCCGGATCGCGCCGCTTCCTCGGTCTCGGCCAATTGCCGCCGGAAGGGCTACGGCTTTTATGGGCGGGTCGGAACCCCGTATCGGCGCAACAAACAGCTCTCGGCCGCAAAGCCTGGAAAGCCCTGCAATCGCCCGATCCGACAGGGCTCGCCGCTCTCGCGGGCGAGGGCTCCGGCGTCCTGCCCGATCTTTCCCCGGCCCTGCGCCGTCATTTGCGGGAACTGCCCTCGGTCAAAAACGGCCTCGGCCTGACCGAAGAGCTCGTTCTCGCCGGTCTCGCCCAGGGCAGCCAAACCATAGGGGACCTCTTCCATGGCCTTCTGACGGATCGCGAGCCTCTGCCCTGGCTTGGGGACATCATGTTTGCGCATATCGTCGAAGCAATGGGAAAGGCGCTTAAGCCGCCGTACGCCATTTCGCCGGAAACGGCGTCGGAGCCCTGGCAGCGCCGTCTCCTGACGATCACCCCGATCGGATCGCAGGTGCTTTCGGGCGAAAGGGACTGGTTGACGCTCATGCCGCCAGAGCGATGGGTCGGCGGGGTCCGCATCACGCCCGGGGCGGACGCCTGGCGGTGGGACGAGGGCAAGCATTGGCCGGTCTTCGTCCGGCAGCCCACGGCAGCCTCCCCCCGGCTTCATTTGTAACATGCGCGGGCTTGCCAAAGCGCCGGGTTCATGTACCTCCTGGTATAGGAAAGACGAATCGCCGTTTTCCCTTTAGCCCGGAGGTCCGCCATGCGCGTTGACGACCATGCCCATGTCTTCACCTTCAAGACGTTTCTGACCCGTGCGGCCGAAGCCGATCTCAAAGTCCGCCTCATGGCCTGGCACCTGTCCGAGGCGGCAGCCAATGATGCGATCAAGCTGGCCAAGGCGGTGCTGTTCGGCGATGCCGCCGAGGCCCGTCTGGCCGTGTTCGCGGCGACGTGGGGTCTTGCCGGCAATCCCGTCCTGGAATTTTTGCGCCGGGGCTGTCTGCCGGATATCGACGACGTGACGGATGCGCTCATGGCCGATACGACGGCAGCGGCGGGGGAGGACGACGCCCTGGCCGTGCTGCTCATGATGGACGTGGTGGACGGCGACTCCACGCCGGAGGAACTGGCCCTCTACGAAACCCAGTTCACGGAAACGGTCGCCCAGGCCGAGCGCTACCCCGGCCGGGCGTTGCCCTTTGTGATGATCAATCCCCTGCGCGGCAACGCCGCCCTGGACTACCTGCGGCGCGGCCTCGACGAGGGGCGCTGCGTCGGGGTCAAGCTCTACCCGTCCCTCGGCTACACCGTCACCGACCCGATGATCCCGAAGATCCTGCGCGCCTGCCAGGACGCCGCCGCGCCGATCATCATGCACTGCAACGACGCCGGGTTTTGCGGCCCGGGCTACGACTGCACCTATTGCTCGCCCATGGCCTGGCAGGACGTGATCGCGGACTACGACGTGCGCTTCGATTTCGCCCACTTCGGCGACCACACCGAAGGCAAAGCGGCCAGCGACACCCATCCGTCCTGGCGCGATTTCATCACCACGCTCATGGATCGATTCCCCGGCCGGGTCTACGCCGACGTGTCCTACCAGTCCGGTCCACTTGGCACGCCGGAGGAGCAGGAAGCCTATGTCGCCTGGCTCAAAGGCCAGTTGGCCGACGAGACGCGGGGCAGGCACATCCTGTTCGGCACTGACAGCTTTCTCATTTTTCTGGCGACGACAGCCAGGCACTATTGGGATTTCTTCAAGACCGCCCTGGGCGACGATTTTGGGCGCATCGCCGTGGAAAATCCGGCCCGGTTCCTGGGCCTGCCGACGGCGGGGACGGCCCCGGACCCGAATACGGCCCTCGGCCGGCATGTGGCTTATCTGCAGGAGCGCAAAAACGCCCCGGACAGCCGCTTCGGCCAGGGGGCGGCCCCGGCCGGCTGGTTGGCCGGCCTGCTATGAGGCTTCGACCGGGGCGTCGCAGGAGGAGGGCAGGGGGCCGGAATCGCGCACGCCCGGCCCCGGGCGTACTTTGGACAGGATGGCGTCGGTCAGGTAGCCGAGCCCTTCGCGGCTGCGGGCCGATACCGTGATGGCCTCGGGGAAGGCGTTTTTGAGCGTCGTCTTGAGGTCGTTCGGCACGGCGTCCCATTTGTTGAGCACGAAAATCCGGGGGATGTCGGCAAGGTCCATCTCGCGCAGGATTTCGGCCACGGCCGTGGCCTGGTTTTCCACCTCCGGGTGGGAGGCGTCGGCCACGGCCACGAGCAGGTCCGCCGCTTCCAGCTCTTCCAGGGTGGCCCGGAAGGCTTCCTTGAGCTCCTTGGGCAGTTCGCGGATGAACCCCACCGTGTCGGTCAGGATGATCTCGCGGTCGCAGGGAAAGCGCAGCCGCCGGCTGGTCGGGTCCAGTGTGGCGAAAAGCCGGTTCTCGGCCAGCACGGCGCTGCCGGTCAGCGTATTTAAAAGCGTGGACTTGCCGGCGTTGGTGTAGCCGACGAGGGACACGATCGGCAGCCCCGCCCTGGCCCGGCCGGCCCGGGCCGCGGCCCGGCGCTTGCGCAGGTTTTTGAGCTCGTCCTTGATGCGGCCGATGCGTTCGCGGATGCGCCGCCGGTCCACCTCGAGCTTGGTTTCGCCCGGGCCCCGGCCGCCGATGCCGCCCATAAGCCGCGACATGGCCCTGTCCTGGCGCACCAGGCGCGGTTGCAGGTATTTGAGCTGGGCCATCTCCACTTGGAGCTTGCCCGAACGCGTGGCCGCGTGCTGGGCGAAAATGTCCAGGATCAGCTGGGTGCGGTCGATGACCCGCAGCTGGGTCACCTCGGTGAGGTTGCGGATCTGGGACGGGGACAGCTCGCCGTCGAAGACGAGCAGCGAAGCGCCGCAGCGAAGCGCCGCCACCTCGATCTCGGCCAGCTTGCCCTTGCCCAGGATGAATTTCGGATTGACCGTCGCCACCCGCTGCACCACGGTCTCGGCCACGTCCAGGCCGGCCGTGTCGGCCAGGGCGGCCAGCTCGTCAAGCGAGGCTTCCTGGACGGGGCGCGGGCTGCTGGCGACGCTGACCAGCACCGCCTTCTCCCGTCCGGACGGAGCCGTGCCCGGGGCGGCGAGCTTTCCGCCCTCGCGGGCCAGTTCCTCTTCCAGGGCCGTGGCCAGGGCGTTGAAATCCTCCTCCACCTTGTCGAAGGGCAGGGGCGGCAGGATGTCGTAGGGCGCGTCCCCGGCTCCGGGCGGCAGCAGATGGGCGATGTGGAGCTTCACCGGCTGGGCGAGCTGGTTGACGGTCAGGGCGGCCACGCTGTCCAGGCGCAGGAAGAGCATGTCCGTCAGGTCCTCTTCGGTGAGGCCTTCGTCCGTCAGATGCACATGGAGCAGGCGCAGGCCGCGCAGGCGTCCGGCGCCGAGGCGGGCGCGGTCGAGTTCCGGGATGAGGATGCCCTTGGGCGTGCCGACCAGGATCAGCGCCGGCCGGCCCTTGCGGTCGAGGAGCAGTCCCACCTGCCGGCCGATGCCATAGGCGATGGCGGCCAGCTCCCGGGCCTGGTCCGGGGTGTAGCCGCCGACGGACGGGTAGCGGCGGGTGCCCAGGCGCTCCAGCGCCCGCATCTGGCTGGGCTTGAGGCCGACGGTGTTGCCTTGGACCTTGGCGGCGATGATGATCCCCTTTGGAAAAATGTTGGTTGGCCGGCGGTGGCGGTTGGTTGGTTGGCCGGTTGGTTGGTTGGCCGGCGGGGGTGATGGCCGTTTTCGATTCTTTGCAGCCACCAGCGTCCCCACCCGACCCATGCGCGGGAGCGATGGCGTCACTCGGCGCGTCCCAGGTGACCTTCGGGGGCATCCGCCCCTTGTGCGGGAGCGATTTCCAGCCGGGCGGGCGCTGTGCCCGGACAGGCATAACCCTAGTATTTCGTCCTCAAAGAAAGCGCGTCCATCGTTGGAGGACAACGCATTTGAAATCTCTTTTCCTTTAAAATACGTCAGTATTTGAAGGGATGCCCCCGGGTGAAAGTTTTTGAAGGGGGTCCAGGGGGAAACTTTTTCCAAAAAGTTTCCCCCTGGCCGCCGGAGGCAGCTTCTCTTCTCTTCTCTTTATTCTTAAACAATAGTCGCGTTGCCGTCGCGCAGCTTGCCGACCAGAAAGCCGATGGCGATGCCGAGGATACAGCTGCCGATGCAGCTGATGCCGAAGATGGACACCAGGTCGTTGACGTTGCCGATGATCTTGCGACCGAACAGGATGTGGAAAAATCCGTAGCAGATCCAGATGATCATACCGCCGTGGAAGCCGAAAAAGAGCCCGTCCATCATGCGGTCGTGCACTTCCACGGATTCGATGTATTTGTAGCAGATGATCTGGGCCACCACGCCGAAGAGGGTGATGGAGCCGAACGAGGCCAGCAGCTGGATGACCATGACCACGATGGTGGCGTGCCAGGGGTCGCCTTTGCGGATCGAGACGATGACGCCCGGCATGAGGCTGATGAGCCAGAGGATCGGAACACCGATCTCCTGGTAGCGTTTTTTTATGTATTCCGACATATTGGCAATAAAATGTCCCATGCTTGGTCCCATGCCCGTCCGGCCCCGGCGTAGCTGGTGCAGGACCGGGGTGATCCGAGTTGCCGACACGGCCTCGTTGTGGCGCGTCGAACCGTTTTGAAAAAGCAACACGTTTTTCCGCATGCGTCTCCGAAACCCCGTCCAGCGGGGCCGCATATGGAAAAATTACGTCCGCCCGCGTTGTCAAGCGCTTCGGAAAACGTCATACTGACAGCCTGTGCCGAATGCAACGCGTTTCCCGAACCCCGGCGTGCCGCGACCTCCGGCCGCCCGGCAACCCCGGCCGACAGCATGGAATATCCCACCACAGGCCGCGAGGGCGACAAATCCCGCCCGCCGCGTATCCTCATCGTCGACGACGAGGCCATAAACCTCGAGACGTTGGCCTGGATACTGCGCGAGGCCGGCTTCGAGCCGCTTCGGGCCGACAGTGGCCCAAAAGGCCGGGAGATGGCCAGCCGGGAACAGCCCGACCTCATCATCCTCGACATCATGATGCCCGGCGAATCGGGCTTCGAAACGTGCGGCAAGCTCACCGCCGATCCGGTCACCGCCGACATTCCCATTATTTTCATCTCGGGCCTTAACGACGTGGACAACAAGGTCAAGGGCCTGCGCATGGGGGCCGTGGACTACGTGCCCAAGCCCTTTGCCCGGGAAGAGGTCCTGGCCCGGGTGAAGGTCCACATCCGGCTGCGCCAGGGCATGCGGGCCCTGCTCGCCCAGCAGGCGGCCAAGCTGGCCCAGATCCGCGACGCCCAGCAGGCCATCCTGGTGGCCCCGGACGACCTGCCCGAGGCCCGATTCGCCGTGCGCTACGTGCCGGCGCTGGAGGCGGGCGGCGACTTCTACGACGTGTTTCCCTGGACGGCCACGGTCATGGGGTATTTCGTGGCCGACATCGCGGGGCATGACCTCGGCGCGTCGTTCGTCACCTCGTCGCTCAAGGTCCTGTTGCGCCAGAACACGGGGCCGCTGTTCACCCCGGTGGAGACGCTCAAAAACATCAACAGCGTGCTGGCCTCGCTGCTGCGCGACGGCAAGCATCTCACCGCCGCCCTGGTCTGCCTCAACCGCGTCCGCGGGAAGCTCACCCTGGTAAACGGCGGCCATCCGCCCCCCATCCTGGTCCCAGCCGGTGGGAGCCCCGCCAGCCTGCTGGCTGCCGACGGCGATGTGCTCGGGGCCTTCGCCACCGTGCAGTTCGGCCGGATCGAGCGGCGGGTCGCGGCCGGGGACCGGATCTATCTTTACACCGACGGTCTGATCGAACGGTTCGGCCCGGAGGCCAAGGCGCGCGAGCAGGGTCTGGCCGATCTCCTGGCCGCTTGCGTCGCCGTTGCCGGCCAGCCCCTCGAAGCGGCCGTGGACACGGTGATGCGGGGCATCCTGGACGCCGGCCGGCCGGCCGACGACATGGTTTTCATGGGGATCGAGGTGTGACGGCCATGTTTGAGATGGAGTCTTTCCCCGGCGGCATGCGCATCCGCTTTGCGGCCACCTTGCCCCTGCTCGACCGGGCCGTGGCCGAGACGGTGCGGTTCGTGGCCGGGCAAAACGCCAGCGGGAGCCTTTTCGACGTCAAGCTGCTGTTGCGCGAAGCGCTTTTAAACGCCGTGGTCCACGGAAACCGAAGCGACCCCATGCTCCAGGTGGACCTCGAGGCCCGGGCCTGCGAAGGGCGGCTGACCCTTGTCGTCGCCGACCAGGGGCCGGGCTTCGACTGGCGCGCGGGGCTGGCCAGCATGGCCCCGCCCGAGGCCACCAGCGGCCGGGGACTCACCATCCTCACCCTCTACGCCGACGACGTGCGCTACAACGCCGCCGGCAATGCCGTAACACTGACCAAGGCCGTACCCGGTCTGCACGGTCCGGCCGTTCCCCCGGAAGAGGGGGGCAACATCCAGCGGAGCATCACTATGGACGACATTCGCATCGAGGACGGCAAGGCTGTCCTCTCCCCGGCGGGAGACATCGTCGCCTCCGTGGCCGACGCGCTTCGAGCCAGACTCAAGGAGGTCCTGCAGGAAAATCCCGGCGGCCTCGTCATCGACCTGGCCAAGGTGGAACTGATCGATTCCGTGGGCATCGGCCTTCTTATCGCCGTGCACAACACGCTCGGCAAAAAAGGCGGCCGGCTGGTCCTTCGCAACGTCAACCCCGATCTGGCGGCGCTTTTGCGCACCATGCGGCTGGACAAGCATTTTCAAATCGAAGCCCCCTCGTGACGCGTCCTTGAAGACGCGGGCGGTATTATGCGATGATGCCAATCATATCTCTCTGCACCTTTTCCGAATAACAGGGATTTCCGGACGTCGAGGACACGACCCCAGCCGGAAGCGAGGCAGCCGTGGACGCAGTGGACGACGAAATCATGGCCATGTTCGTGGAGGATACCCGCGAACACCTGGCCGACATCGAATTGGCGCTCATGGACATGGAGCGCGGCGGGGCGGACATCGACGAGGAGCTCGTCAACAAGGTTTTCCGGGCGGCCCATTCCATCAAGGGCGGAGCGAGCTTTTTAAACCTCAACAACACCCGCGACCTTGCCCACAAGCTGGAAAACATCCTGCACATGGTGCGTAGCCGCGAAATGGTGCCCGACACCAGGGTGATAAACCGCCTGTTGGCCGGCTTCGACCGGCTGCTCGGACTGGTGGAGAACGCCGCCGGGAGCGACGCCGAGGACATCTCCGACATGCTCGCCGACCTGTCCGGGCTTACGACCGAGCACCTGCCCTCCGAGGCCCGGGCCGAGGCCGCCGCCGCCATCCCCATCGCCCTGCCCGGGGGCACGGTCGTTTTTACCGAGGACCAGCTCAGCCTGCGCCAGGCCACGGCCGGCGGCAAGAACCTGTACCTCGTGGAGTACGACCTCATCCACGACGTCCAGGCCCGGGGCAAGACGCCGCTTGACATCATCACCACCATGGAGTCGAGCGGGCTGATCGTCGACTGCCGCATGGAGCTGGCCGCCGTGGGCGACCTGGACGCCCCGCCGGTCAACCGTATCCCCTTTTACGTGCTTTTCGCCTCCATCGTCGAACCCGACATCGTGGGGTATCTCTTCGCCCTGGGGGCCGACCGCATCCATCCCCTGGACGTGGCCGCGCTGGCCGAGGCCGCCGCCGCAGCCGCTGCGGGCGGCGATGCGGAAGCGGTCCACGAGACCTTCGGGCCCTGGGAACTTACGGTGCAGGGCGCCGTGGCCACGCTTTCGCTCCCGGCCGGAGCCCTGGCCGAGGCCGGGACCGCCAGGGAGGCGCTTGTCGCCGCGCTGGCCCGGGGCGCGGGAACGTCCCTTGTGTTGCACGATCCCGGGGAGATCGACCTGGCTTTTCTCCAGGTCCTGGTCGCGGCCGGCAAGAGTTTCGCCGCCCGGGACCTGCCGCTGGCCCATGACGCCGCGCCGCCCAGGGCCCTTGCCGCAACGGCCGCCCGGGCCGGCCTGACGCCGGCGTCCCTGGCCGAGGCCGGAGTGCCCGGAAAGCTTTTTTTCGCGTCCTGACGGGTCGCGCCAACGTCCGCCACGGAGGACAGACACGGATGGTAGGCAACGACGAGATGCGCGCCCTTTTCGCCGAGGAAGTGCAGGAAAACCTGGCCGAACTCGACGGGGCCCTGCTGGAGTTGGAAAAGACCCCCGGGGACAAGGACCTTGTCGACCGGATATTCCGGGCCGTGCACACGCTCAAGGGCGCCTGCGACATGTTCGGCATCTCCGGCGTGGTCGCCCTGGCCCACGATCTGGAGTCGCTTTTTTCCCAGGTGCGCGAGGGCTGGCGGCGGGTGGGCAAGGACCTGCTCGACGTGGCGTTTCTGGCCAAGGACCGGTTCACGTCCATGCTCGGCGGCGAGGACGGCCCGGTCGGCGGCGAGGACCCGGAGCTTGCCGCCCGGCTCAAGGCGCTGTTGCGCTCGGTGGATATGCCGGGCGACGCCCCGGCGGCGGTCCAGGTCCCGGACGCCGCGCCGGTCGAACCGGAGGCGGTCGTGACGCAAAAACGATCCTGGCGCATCCGCGTTGCCCCGTCCGACCCCGGCCATCTGGCCAAGGCCGATCCCCTGGCCCTGCTCGATACCCTGCGGGCCATGGGCGAGGCCTCGGTGCGCTGCGACCTGACGGGGGTGCCCGATCTCGAGGCGCTGGCGCCGGATGATTGCACCTTGCGTTTCGAAGTGATCCTGACGGCGGACACCGGCACCGTGCCGGACGCCGAGGCCCTGCGCGACACGTTTTTTTATCTGGAGAACCCCGCCGACGTGGTGATTACGCCCTGCGAGCCATCCGAGGCGGCCGCATCGTCGGAGGTCCTGGAATGGCCCGATATCCCGGCCCCCGAGCCCGAGGCCCCGCCTGTGGCGGAAGTCGCGCCGCCGGCCGTTTCCCCGGCCGGGCCGGCCCCGCAGCCGGGCAGGCCTTCCCCTGCCGTCCCCGCCGACAAGCCCGAGGGCAGGCACCAGCCGGCCGCGAAAAAGGAAGTCATGCAGAGCCTTCGCGTGGACGCGGCCAAGCTCGACGACCTGGTCAATCTGGTCGGCGAACTGGTCATCGCCCAGGCGCGGCTCACCCAGCTGGCCTCGGGGCTGGCCCAGCCGGCGCTGACCAGCGTGGCCGAGGAAATCGAGCGGCTGTCCAACGAGTTGCGCGACAACACGCTCGGCATCCGCATGCTGCCCATCGGCACCACCTTCAGCCGTTTCCGCCGGCTGGTGCGCGACCTGTCCGCGGAAATGCACAAATCCATCGAGCTGGTCACCGAAGGCGGCGAAACGGAGCTCGACAAGACCGTCATCGAGCAACTCAACGATCCCCTGGTGCATCTTTTGCGCAACAGCATCGACCACGGCATCGAGCCGCCCGGGGAACGGCTGGCCGAGGGCAAGTCCGAAACCGGGTCCATCGTGCTTGCGGCCGAGCACGCCGGGGGCGAGGTGGTGCTGTCGATCATCGACGACGGCCGGGGCATGGACCCGGCCCGCATACGGGCCAAGGCCGAGGAAAAGGGGCTCGTGTCCCCGGAGGCGCGCCTGACCGAGGCGGAGATCTACAACCTCGTCTTTCTGCCCGGTTTCTCCACGGCGGAAAAGATCACCAACGTCTCGGGCCGGGGCGTAGGCATGGACGTGGTCAAGCGCAGCATGGACGCGCTGCGGGGCAAGATCGACATCCACAGCGAGCTCGGCAAGGGCTCGCGCATCACCATCAAGCTGCCGCTGACCCTGGCCATCATCGACGGGTTGCAGATCAAGGCCGGCGAGGACCAGTACATCATCCCGCTGTCGCTGGTGGAGGAGTGCGTGGAGCTGCCGCGCGAAAACGCGGAAGCCGCCGGACGCGGCCGCACCATCCATCTGCGCGGCGAGATCGTGCCCTACATCCGGCTGCGCGAGGCCTTCGAACTGGCCGGCGACGCCCCGGCCATCGAACAGGTCGTGGTCACCCGCTTCGAGGGCGAACGGACCGGCATCGCCGTGGACGAGGTCATGGGCCAGCAGCAGACGGTCATCAAAAGCCTCGGCAACTACATCGGGTCGGTGGCCGGCATTTCCGGGGCCACCATAAACGGCGACGGCACCATGTCCCTGATCCTCGACGTGCCGACGCTTGTGGCCACGGTCAAACGCGCCGTCGCGTAGGAGGCGAAGAGGGTGCGAGAGGGGAACACTTTTTGAAAAAAGTGTTCCCCTCTCGCGCTCTCCCCTCCCCAAAACTTTTAACGGTAACAGCTTGTTATTGTTAAAATTATTTGGAAAGGGGGTCAGGGGGGGACCTTTCGAAAGACAAGGTTTCCCCCGGTTGTCCCCGGCCCTTCCCTGCCCCGCATTGACCCGAAGGCGTCGGGCGGCTATGTTCGTGTATCTTTTACCCAGAGCCCAGGCATGATCAAAGACCCCTACGCCAAATTCGCGGACTTCATCGCCCGCCAGAAGCTTAAAATGACGCCCCAGCGGCGCAGGATTCTCGAAGTCTTTCTGTCCGAGGAGGGCCACGTGACCTCCGAGGAGCTCTACCAGAAGGTCAAGCGGGAATACGACGGTATCGGCCAGGCCACGGTCTACCGTACGCTCAAGCTTCTGGCCGATTCGGGACTGGCCAAGGCCGTGGAATTCGGCGACGGGGCCATGCGTTATGAGATCCTGTACGGCCAGAGCCACCACGACCATCTCATCTGCGAGTCCTGCGGCATCAACGTGGAGGTGGTGGACCCGGCCATCGAGCGCCTCCAGGAAGAAGTCGCCCGCCGGCACGGCTTCAAGCTCACCGGCCACAAGCTCTACCTCTACGGCATCTGCCCGGACTGCCAGAAGAAGGCCGCCGGGAACGGCTAGCGGTCAATGCGAGAGGGGAACCCTTTTTGAAAAAAGTGTTCCCCTCTCGCGCTCTCCCCTCCCCAAAATTTTTGCCGGTTACGGCTGTGGGAACGATAACACTCCGTAACCGTTAGAAGTCTTTGGAAAGGGGGTCCGGGGGGAGAACCTTTCTTCAGAAAGGTTTCCCCCCGGTTGCCTTCATCTCTCTTCTCTTCTCTCCTCCTCCTCACCCCCCGGGCGGGCGGCGCACTCGGCGAAGACCCGGGTGTGGCAGCAGGCGCAGCGTTCGGGGTCGAGGCGCGAGATGATGCCGGCGATGGCCGTGGACTTGTCGGGAAAGACATTTCGCGGCCCGATGCGGGCCAGGCAGCCGCCACGCCGCAGCAGCTCCAGCACTTCCGACTTGAGCGAGCAAAAAAAGATCTCCCGTCCCGAGAGCCGCATGGTCCCGGCCTCGTGAAACAGCATGTGGCAGCCGCCGGCATCGATGAAATTGATGCCCGAGCCGAGGATGAGTATGTGGCATTGTTCCGGGCTTTTTTCGGCGATGCGGTGCAATTCCTCGGCGATGTGGTTGACCGCGCCGAAAAAGATCGAGCCGTCCAGGCGCAGGATCTTGAGTTGCGGGCACTCGGGCAGGGGGCGGCGCTGCACGTTTACCAGCGCGCGGTGGGGCGAATCCGGGTCCGGGGCCAGGGTGATGAAGTGGGGATGGCTGGTGCGGCGCAGGTAGAGCAGGAGCGACAGGATCACGCCGGCGTAGATGGCGAATTGCAGCTCCGTGAAAAGCGTGGCCAGAAGCGTGGCCAGAAGCACCCCGGCCTCGCCCTTGTCCGTTTTCACGATGTGGCGGATGGCCGGCACATTGATCAGCCCGGCGGCCACGACCAGGATGACGCCGGCCATGGAGGCGATGGGCAGGGCGGCCGAGAGCGGGGCGATCAAAAGCACGATGGCGGCCAGGAAAACGGCCGAGAACACGGCGGCCAGCGGGGTCTTGGCTCCGGCGTCGAAGTTGACGCCCGTGCGGGTGAACGACCCCGAGGTGGCGTAGGCCGAAAAGAAACTGCCCACGACGTTGGCCAGGCCCTGGCCGATGAATTCCTGGCTGTTGTCGATGTGCTGGTTGGAGCGGGTGGCCACGGCCCGGGCGATGGACACGGCCTCGGCCAGCCCCAGCATGCCGACGGCCACCGCGCCGGGGACCAGGATGCGCAGCGTGTCCAGGTCGAAGCGCGGCAGGGACAAGGGGGGAAGCGAGGCGGGCAGCGCGCCGACAAGCGTCACGCCGTGGGCCGGGCCGTTGATGGCCATGGAGACCAGGCTGCCGATGACCATGGCCAGAAGCAGGGCCGGGGCCTTGGGGTTTAATTTGCGGATGGCCACGGCGCAGAAAAGCGTGGTCACGCCGATGCACAGCACGCGCGGATTGACGTCCGGCAGGTGGCTTATCAGCGCGATCCAGGTGTCCAGGAAGGAGCCTCCCCGGGGCAGGGTCAGGCCGCAGAAATGGCCGAGCTGGCTGGTGGCGATGAGGATGGCCGCCCCGGCCATGAACCCCGTGACCACGGAGTGGGAGACGAAATTGACCACCCCGCCGAGCCGGGCCAGGCCCAGGCCCAGCTTGAAGATGCCGGCGAGCAGTGTCAGCGCCAGCACGAGGTTCAGGTAGTCGGGGCTTCCCGGCGCGGCCAACTGGCTGACGTTGGCGAAGATGACCAGGGAGGCGGTGGTGGTGGGGCCGGAGATGAGGTGGAACGAGGAGCCGAAAAGCGCGGCCACGACCACCGGCACCATGGCCGCGTACAGGCCGTAGACCGGCGGCAGTCCGGCGATGGCGGCAAAGGCCACGCCCTGGGGCAGCACGATCACCGCGCCGGTGATTCCGGCCCACAGGTCGGCGCGCGCCGTGCGGCGGTTGACCAGGGGCCACCAGGACAGAAACGGCAGGAGATGGGGCAGGGCGGCCTTGATCCGGTCGCGGCGGGTTTTGCGGCGGGGAAGTTCGCATTGCTCCATGACGACGTGCTCCGAAAAAGACGATTGCCATGACAATACCCCGGCGTCGGGGCAGGTCAACCCGTGGGCTTTTTGGAACAAGGCCTCGTTTCGTAATTGTCGCTGGCCCGGCGGCCCAAAACGGCATATGCCGGAGAAAACCGAAGTCCGCCGTTGCGATGGCATTGCCGGCGCGCGCGGACTTGATCGCGGGGGAGTTTCGCCATGCCCGATGCCGTGCTGGTCAGCGATTTCGACGGGACCATGACCGCCGACGATTTTTACCGACTGGTCGCGACGCGCCTGTTGCCGCCGGAAGCGCTTGCGCCCTGGGACGAGTACCGGGCCGGTCGGATGACCCATTTCCAGGCGCTCAAAACGATTTTCAGCCGCATCCGCGCGCCCGAGGAAGATGTCCTGGCCGTGGTGGCGGACATGGGGCTCGACCCGGGCCTTGCCGCCTCCCTGGACAAGCTGCGCCGGGGCGGCTTCGAGGTCGTCGTGGCCTCGGCCGGCTGCGACTGGTACATCCGCCGGCTTCTGGCCGGGGCCGGGGTGACCCTCGAGGTGCACGCCAACCCCGGGACCTACCGGCCGGGCGGGCCGCTGGTCATGGACGCGCCGCCGGCCTCGCCCCTGACCTGCCCGGAGACGGGCGTGGACAAGGCGGCGGTGGTGCGCGACGCGGCCTTACGGGCGTCGGTGGTGGCCTTTGCCGGGGACGGGTTCGCCGATCTGCCGGCGGCGCTGCTCGTGCCGCGGGAACGGCGTTTCGCCCGGGCCGATCTGGCCCAGGCGCTTGCGGCGCGCGGCGAGGGGTTCCGGACGTTTTCGGTCTGGTCGGACATCGCGGAGGCGCTTTTGGCCGGGGAGGCGGGGGCATGAAGACGATTTCCGTGCCGGGGCTCGTGCGCATCAAGCCCGGGGCGATCGCCCGCCTTGGCGTGTATCTCCGCCGGGCCGGGCACAGGCGGGTGCTGGTTTTGGTGAGCACGGGGCTGCCGGAGGCCATCGGCCGGGCGGCCCGGGCCGGTATGGCCGGCGAAGGGGTGGAGGTCGCGCACTGGGAGGAAGCGGCGGACAACCGCTTCGAGGACGCGGCCGCCGGCTTCGCCGCGCTGCCCAAAAAGATCGCGGCCGTGGTCGGCATCGGCGGCGGCAAGGCCCTGGACATGGCCAAGTACCTGGCCTTTCTGGCCAGGCTTCCCTACTACGCCGTGCCCACCTCGCTTTCCAACGACGGCTTTTGCAGTCCCCAGTCGAGCCTGACCATGGGCGGCAAGCGCCGGTCCCTGGCCGCGGCCCTGCCCCAGGGCGTGGTCATCGACGTGACGGTGTGCCTGTCCGCGCCGAAAATCCTGTGGCTTTCCGGGGTGGGCGACCTGGCTTCCAAGCTCACCGCCGTGTTCGACTGGAAGCTGGCCTTCCACCACCGGGGCGAGCCGGTGGACGATCTGGCCGCGCTTTTGTCCGACGCCACGGTGCACCAGTTCATGGACAGCCCGCGCTTCGACGAGCCCAGCCTGGCATTGCTCGGCACGGCGCTGATGCTTAACGGCATTGCCATGGAGATGTGCGGCTCCTCGCGCCCGGCCAGCGGCTCCGAGCACCTCATCTCCCACGCCCTGGACGCGACCGCGGCCCGGCCCCGGTTCCACGGCCTGCAAGTGGGCACGGCCGGCTACATCGTCAGCCGGCTTCAGGGCGGACAGCAGACCGACACCCTGGCCCGGCTCTTCACCGAAACGGGCTTTTTCGACGCCATCCGGGCCGATCCCTTTTCCCGGTCGGAATGGATCACGGCGGTGCGGCTGGCGCCGGCCGTCAAAGACGATTTTTTTACGGTGCTTTCGCTGCGGGACTGCCTGACCGAGGTGCTGCAAGCCATCGACCACGATCCGCTTCTGGCGGGATGCTTCACGGACTGACGGAATTCCGACGCCCCTTGCCAGGACGGCCTGGGTGCGTATATGAAATGAAGACCTCTCCAAGGATGGAGCCGGTTCCCGACGCCCGGGACCGCGAGGGCAGGCACGCTCGTGTCCCTGTCGCGGCGTGCCGCCACGCCCGGAGACCCCCATGGCCGCCATCCAAGCCGTCGCCAGCGCCAGTTCGGCCTACCAGCGGGAAGCCACGCGCCTTGTCGCGTCCACGCCCCAGGTCGGCGGCAAGGTTATCAACCGCGAAGCCACGGTTTCCTTCGGTCCGTTTCGCGTCAGCTACGCGGCCACGGACTACGAATTCGACCTGACCGGGGCCACGGCCCAGACGTCGTTCGCCGACGCCCTGGACGCGGCCGCGACAACCGCCCGGCTGGCCGATACGCCAAGTCAATCCGATGCAAGCTTCGGGCCGACGAACGCCATAAGCCGCCGTCTGGCCCTGGCCGGCTACCAGGCCGCCGCCAATGCGCCGCAGACGTCCGGCGCGAGCATGTTTTCCGCCACGGCCTAAGAAAACCCGCCTCAGATCCGGTGCAGCTCCGGGCGCATACGCCCGGTGATCGCCTCGCCGCGCAGATAGCGCCCGATGTTGGCAAAGGCCGCTTCGTAGCTCAGGCGCGGCCATTCGGCCACGTCGAAGGAGTTGTGCGGGCTGGCCAGCAGGTTCGGCAGCGTCAGCAGGGGATATTCCACCTCGAAGCGGCCGTGGCGAAGCGGCTCCACCCACCAGGACTCAATGCCGGCCCGAAACGCCGGATGGTCGCGCAAGTGCTCGTAGAGGGCCTTCTGGTCGAGGATTTCGCCCCTGGCCACGTTGACCAGAATGGCGTCCGGGGCAAGCAGGGCCAGCTCCCGCGCGCCGATCATCTCGTGGGTCAGCCGGGAATAGGGCAGGGTGAGCACCACCACCTGGGCGTCTTTCAGAATCGCTTGCAGGTTGTCGCGGGTGCCGACGTAGGCCACGGGCTCGTCGGTCCTGCCCGAGGTGTTCAGCGCGTAAATTTCCATGCCCAAGGCGGCAAGCAGCCTGGCCACGGCCTTGCCCGCGCCGCCGAATCCGAGCACGGCCGCTTTTTTGCCGGACAAAAGCAGGTTGGGGACCATCTGGTTGAACTCCCCGCGCCGCATGGCCGCGTCCTCCTCGCGCAAACGCTTGGCCAGGCACAGCACCATGGCCAGGGCGTGCTCGGCCATGGGCCGGGCAAAGGCCCCGGAATTGCCGGCCACGGTCACGCCTTCCGGAATCCTGTCGAACGGCAGGTCGTCGAGACCGGCCGAAAGGATCTGGAGCAACTGGCCCGGGTGCATGGCGGCCAGGGCGGTCCCCATTTCCTTGAAGGGCTTAAACGACAGCACCACCTTGGCGCTGGCCACGGCGGCGGCCCGGTCGGCCTCGGGCACGTCGGCAAAATCCCTGTAGCCGCCGTACGGGGCGGCCATTTCGTCCAGGAGCGGGCGGTTGGCGCGGGGACTGGTCAGGGTCACCAGGATGTCGGCCATGAAAACGTCTCCTTCCCCCGCAGCAGAAAACGACAGCCAGGGCGGGGGAAAAGGAGCTGGCCGGGGCGCGCGCCGAAGGGCGGCTCCGGTCGATTATCACAGGAACGAAGTCGGGAAAAGTCTTCCCCGCCACGGCCCAGGCCACGCGGCCCATGGGTGACAGCGGAGCGGTCGCGGTGCGAAACGACGGGCGTGTGCCTTTTGTCAGATGAAAAAAGAGATTGCGGCCGACGAGGCCGGCGGCGACTTCGGCCGCGCCGTCCATCCGGAGCGGTTGCGGTCCTTTTCGCAGTGAGGTTCCGGCCTTACGGCCGGCGATATGCGGGAAGTCATTCTTGGCTCGGTAGGCCTTTGCCCCCTTGTCCTTGTCTCCCTCCCAACAGGTTGCAAATTTTTAAATTCGTCCCCTGTTGAAAGTTTTTGAAGGGGGTCCAGGGGGAAACTTTTTTCAAAAAGTTTCCCCCTGGCCGCCGGAGGCATAATCCTCTTCCCTCACCTTATGCGTCTTGCAAATACGCGGCGATGGCGGTGTCGTAGGCGCTGGTCTTGGCGAAGGTGGCGGCGGCGGTTTTCTGGCGCAGGGGCAAGGGGGCGGCCATGGCGTTTTGGGCCAGGGTATCCATGACCTCGGGGTAGAAGGCCGGATCGGGCACCACCAGGATGCTGGAGAAGTTTTTGGCCGAGGCCCGAAGCAGGGTGGGGCCGCCGATGTCGATCTGTTCGACCATTTCGGGCAGGGGCAGGCCTTTTTCGAGGGCCTTTTCGAAGGCGTAGAGGTTGACCACCACCATATCGAAGGGGGCGATGCCGTGCTTTGCCAGGGTGGCCAGGTGTTCGGGGTTGTCCTTGTCGGCCAGGATGCCGCCGTGGATATGGGGGTGCAGGGTCTTGACGCGGCCGCCCAGGATTTCCGGAAATCCCGTCACGTCGCTGACGGCAGTGACGGGCAGGCCCGCTTCCATGAGCAGTTTGCGGGTGCCGCCGGTGGAGACGAGTTCGACTCCGGCGGCGCTTAAAAACCGGGCCAGTCCGGGCAGGCCGGATTTGTCCGTGACGCTTAAAAGCGCCCGTTTGACAGGCAGAAGTTCCATGGCGACCTCGCGGATGTTTTTCGCGGGGTGCCACACTCGCCCGGCCTTGGCAAGCCTGGGGACCGACCGGACCGCCCGGTCGTGGCGCATTTACCACGGCCGGGCGGCACGAAGGGGAGAAATCTGCCGGAAGGCGCTGGACTCAGGCGGCGATGCGCTTGAGTTCTTCGGCCAGGTCCCGGGCGGCGGCGTAGCGGGGGTCCTGGGTCAGGATGGTCTCGAGTTCGGCGCCGGCCTCGGCGTGGCGGCCAAGGCTCACCAGGCAGCCGGCCAGGGTGAAGCGCACGTCGTGCTTGGCCGGGTCGATGGCGAGGTAGTCCCGCAGGTAGGGCAGGGTTTCCTCGATGCGGTTCTCGGCGTGTCCCAGGCGCACCATGCCGAAGATGGCGACCAGGTTTTCCGGATTCTTGGCCAGGGCTCCCTTGAAGTGGGTGAAGGCCTCGGCCGGCTCGCCGCGTTCCATTTCGATGAGCGCCATGCCGGAAAGGGCCCGGTCGTCGGGCTCGATGGTGGAGGCCTTGCGGTAGAGCGTCATGGCCTGATCGAGCTCGCCGCGCTGTACGGCGATGGTGGCCAGCCCCAGATACGGATCGGGATGGACGCCGTTATTGGTCATGGCCTTGGAGTAGTATTCTTCGGCCTTGTCCAGGTCGCCCATGAAAAGATAGCACTCGCCGAGTTCCTTGTTGATTTCGTAGTCCAACTGCCCGCTCATGACGTCCCCTCCGTAGTCGACGCCCGCGTCTCAGGTCGCGTGCGCGTCGTCGGGTTGGCGCGCTTCCCTGCGCCGTGTTTTTTCGCGTCTTTCTTTTTTTACGGCTTGTGGCCGATGCCGGCAGCGCGTTCTGCCGGGCACGAGGGGTTAAGCAATCCGCGTGCCAGTGCCGGAAACAAAGGCCTGGCCGGAAAAATCCCGCTTTCGGAGAGGGGAGTTAGGCATGGCGCGCATATTTTTTTGAGAAAGTAAAACGCGACGGTCCGGTAAAAAATTCCCAGCTCCGGGCCGGGCGGCTGTCCCGATGGAACGCTTTTTGCCCAGTAGTCCCCCGAAAGCGATCGGCCGACGCACGGCGCGGCCACGGCAAAGCGAGGAAAAAGTCCATGAAATCAGTATTTCCCACAAATACGGACCTGCTCGGCAAGGTCATGGACCTGCGTCTGGAGCGTCAGAATGTCGTCATGTCCAACCTGGCCAACCAGGACGTGCCCGCCTACAAGGCGCACCGGCTGGAATTCGAACACGAGCTGCAATCCGCGCTCGGCCTCGAGACACAGGGCAAGCTGACGCGCACCGGCTCCAAGCATCTGTCCCAGGAGTTTTCCCCGGCCACTTTCGAGGGAAACATCGAGATGGGCTGGAAACCGCGCGTCGTGGCGGGCCTGGACAGCGTGAACATGGACAAGGAAATGTCGATCATGGCCAAGAACACGCTCATGTACAACGCCCTGACCGAGATCACCAAGAAGGGCTTCGAAGGCATGCAAAAGGTCATCGCCGAGGGAGGTAAGTAGACATGGACCTCTTTACCGCCATGGACATCGGGTCCTCGGGCATGTCCGCCCAGCGCACCCTGATGAACACCATCTCCATGAACCTGGCCAACATCCGGACCACCCGCACGGTCAACGGCGGCGGCCCCTATGTGCGCAAGTCCGTGATGCTCGAATCCACCCCCATCGATTCGCCTTTCTCCGACGCCATGAAGACCGCCCAGGACCGCGAGCTGGCCGGGGTCAAGGTCACGGGGCTCGTCAACGACAACCGCCCCTTCCGCATGCAGTACGAGCCGGGCCACCCCGACGCCAACGCCGAAGGCTACGTGGCCTACCCCGACATCAACGTGGTCGAGGAGATGGCCAACATGATCACGGCCATGCGCAGCTACGAAGCGTCGAGCTCGTCGATCGGCACCGTCAAGACCATGTTCAGCAAAGCCCTGGAAATCGGGCGATAACGGAGGCGCATCATGATTTCTCCCCTGGCGCTTAATGCCTACAAGACCGCTTTGTCCCAGACCGGGGCCATCGACGCCACGGTTTCCAAGTCCCTGACCAAGCCGGCCGCGCCGGCCGGGGGCTTCGGCCAGACGCTCACGGACTCGCTGACGACCGTCAACAATATGCAAAACGAGAAGGACGACATGGTCGAAGCCTTTGCCGCCGGCAAGAGCCAGAACGTGCACGAGTTGATGATCAATCTGCAAAAGGCCGGCATGGCCATGCAGATGACCACGGCGGTGCGGGGCAAAGTGCTCGAGGCCTACAAAGAACTGGTGAAGATGCAGTTCTAGGGACCCCGTTTCGATAACAGACGCGCTCCGGGAGAAACGCCATGCCTCCTTTCTTCAAGCAGAGTTTTGAAAAGCTCATCCAGTACTGGTCCAACCGTACCGCCACCCAGCGCTTGCTGCTTGGGGGACTGGCCGCTTCCACAATCGTCGCCTTCCTGGTCATGACCTATTTCCTCAACCAGCCGGAGATGCGCGTGCTCTACACCAGGCTGGCCCCGGAGGACGCGGCCCGGGTGGTGGAGCAGCTCAAGGCGTCCAAGACGCCCTACGAGCTGCGCGACAATGGCGCCACCATCATGGTCCCGGCCGAGTCGGTCTACGAGCAGCGCCTGAAAATCGCCGGTGAAGGCATCATGCACGGCCAGGGCGTCGGCTTCGAACTGTTCGACCAGCTCAAGGTCGGCCAGACCGATTTTGTCCAGCGCATCAATTACACCCGGGCCCTGCAAGGCGAGCTGGCCCGCACCATCACCGAATTTCCCCAGGTGGAAAAAGCCCGCGTCCATCTGGTGCTGCCCCAGAAGAGCCTTTTTATCGAGGAACAGAAGCAGGCCTCGGCCTCGGTGGTCCTGACCCTCAAGCGTGGCCAAAAACTTGACGCCAAGCAGCTCCAGGGCATCGTCAATCTGGTGTCCATGGCCGTGGAAGGCCTTACCCCCGAGCACATCACCATCACCGACACCACGGGCCAGTCCCTGTACCAGCCCCGCGGCGATTCGGGCCTGGGCGGCATGTCCACCAGCCAGTTCGAATTCAAGAACACCTACGAATCCAATCTCGAAAACCGCATCGAGCAGCTGCTGACCCCCATCGTCGGCCCCGGCCGGTCCATCGTCAAAGCCAACGCGGACCTTGATTTCAGCCAGCGCACCATCCGCAAGGAACTCTACGACCCCAACGTCACCGTGGTGCGCAGCGAGCAGAAAAGCGAGGAGAACACCTCCGGCACGGCGGCCGTGGACGCCTCCGGCCAGACCGTGACCCCGCGCGGCGGCGGCGCGGCCGTGCCCAACAACAATTTTCAGGGCTCGGGCTATTCCGGCACCCAGTCCAACCAGAAATCCAGCCGCCAGAACAGCACCACCAACTTCGAGATCAACAAGGAAGAGCAAAACGTCGTCACCCCGGTCGGCGACTTGAAGCGCCAGTCCATCGCGGTTATCGTGGACGGGACCTACGTAAAGGACAAGGATAAGGAGACCTACACCTTCGTGCCCAGAAAGGCCGAGGAACTCGAGCGCATCAAGCAGGTGGTGGCCCGGGCGGCCGGCCTCGACCCCTCGCGCGGGGACGAGATCCAGGTGTCGAGTTTCGAGTTCGGCGCCCCGGACGGCTCGGACCAGCCGAGTCTGGTCCAGACCATGCTGGAATACGCCCAGCGGCTGGGCAAGCCTTTCTTAAACGGCCTGCTGCTCTTCCTCTTCCTGATCCTGGTGGTGCGGCCGGTGGTCCTGGCGCTCATTCGCCCCCGGGTCACGGAAGAGGAGATCGAGACCCTCGAACGGCTGCCCGAAGGCGAGGCGCGGCTGGCCCTGGCCGAACCCGAGGAAGACGAGGGCTTGGGCATGCTCGAGGGCGGCAAGGAATTCGAGCTGGCCAAGAACCTGGCCATGCAACTGTTCGAGGAAAACATGGAGCAGTCCATGACGCTGCTCAAATCCTGGCTCAAGCAAGAGGCTTAGGATGGTATTGGAGAAGAACGTGCGAGAGGGGAAACCCTTTGTAAAGGGCCGTAGCCCCTCTCGCGCTCTCCCTTTCCTCAACTTCTTACCTGAAATTGCGTAACTGATACTTCGCTATTATTAAAAGTCTTTGGAAAGGGGGACCGGGGGGAAACCTTTCTCCAGAAAGGTTTCCCCCCGGAAGATCACCTCGGAGATGGCCACTATGACCGGACCGCAGAAAACCGCCGTCTTGTGCCTGGCGCTTGGCGAAAAGTTCA
Source organism: Solidesulfovibrio sp. C21 (assembly GCF_047785625.1). Lineage (NCBI taxonomy): Bacteria > Pseudomonadati > Thermodesulfobacteriota > Desulfovibrionia > Desulfovibrionales > Desulfovibrionaceae > Solidesulfovibrio > Solidesulfovibrio sp. C21. The sequence continues at coordinate 3,301 of NZ_JBLODY010000008.1, read as the reverse complement.
CCGGCGAGGTGTTCAAACGCCTGGAGCGCAAGGAGATCGCCCGTATCTCCAAGGCCATGATGGAGATGGAGACCGTGCCCAGGGAGCAGGTCGAGGAGGTGGTCCGGGAATTCAACGAGACCATGCAGGTCGGCAAGGACATGGTCACGGGCGGCCCCGAACAGGTGCGCCGCATGCTGACCAAGACCCTGGACGCGGACACGGCCAAGTACATCATGGAGACCCTGGAGCTCGACACCGGGCCCACGCCCTTCCAGGAGTTGGTCAACGTCTCCCCGCGCATCCTGGCCCAGATTTTGCGCAACGAACATCCGCAGACCCTGGCGCTCATCCTCGGCCACCTGCATCCCGATCAGGCGGCCGAACTGCTTCAGAACCTGCCGTCCGGGGTGCGGGCCGAAGTGCTCATGCGCCTTTCCAAGCTCGAGGCCGTGGCCGAGGACATGCTGGTCGAGGTGGACAAGGTGCTGCAAAACCAGCTCATCGCCATGGGCGGCAAGGAAGGCAAGAAGGTCGGCGGCATTACGGCCGTGGCCGAAATTTTAAACGCCGTGGACCGCGCCACCGAGGAAGAGGTCCTCTCCGAGATCGAGGAAGAGTCCGCCCAGATGGCCGAGGACATCAGAAACCTCATGTTCGTGTTCGAGGACATCAAGGGCCTCGACGACCGGGCCATCCGCGAACTCTTGAAGGAAGTCTCCAACGAGGAACTGACCCAGGCCCTCAAGGGCGCTTCCGAGGAGCTGCGCGACAAGTTCTTCAAGAACCTCTCCGAGCGCGCCGCCACCATGATCCAGGAAGACCTGGAAATCATGGGCCCCATCCGGCTGGCCGAGGTGGAGGCCGCCCAGCAAAACGTGGTCAAGACCGTGCGGCGTCTGGAAGTCGAGGGCAAGATCGCCATCGGCCGCGGAGGCGGGGATGTCTTTATCTGACGGCGACGCCTTGGGCGTGATGACCGGTCGGGTGATCCTCGGCCCGGGCACCGACGGCGGCGAGGCCGAGACGACCGTCTCGGAGATGGAGTCGCGCCGTTCGCCCATGCATTTCGAGGAGGTCGAGGCCCAGTTCTGGGAGCGGGTGCGGGCCAAGGCCAAGGCCAAGGCGTCGGCCATCATCGCCGAGGCCATGGCCGAGGGCGAACGCCTGAAGGCCAAGGCCCAGGAAGAGGGCTATGCCGCGGGCGTGGCCGCCGCCGGCGGGCAGATCCAGGCCGAGTTGGCCCAGATGTCCACATCCCTTGGCTCCATGCTGGAGTCCCTGACCGCCGAGCGGGGCAAGCTGTGGACGGCGCACCGCCAGGAATTCATCAGCCTTTTGCGCCTGGCCGTGGAGCGCACCACCATGGCCGCCATCGACGCCCGGCGGGAAGAGATTCTCGGCAATCTTTTCAATGAATCCCTGGAACTCATGGATGCCAAGGCCAGCCTCACCGTGGTCGCCCATCCCGACGACGAACCGCTGGTGCGCGAGCTCATCGCCCGGGCGGCCCAGGAACGCGGTGGGCTCGACAAGGTCCTGGTGCGCACGGACCCCCAGCTTATTCCCGGCAGCCTGATTCTCGAGAGCCCGGACGGGCTGGTGGACAACTCCATCGCCAGCCGGTTTTCCGAGGTGGAAAAGATTTTCGACCAGCTTGCCGCTTCGGGAGACGACGGTGCCGGCGCTTGACGCCTCCGGGGCCATAGCCTTTCTGGAGCAACTCCGGCCGGCGCACACCTTCGGCAAGGTGTCCAAGGTGGTGGGGCTTATCGCCGAGGGCCGGGGGATTCGCGCCCCGGTCGGGTCGGTCTGCCAGCTTTTATCCGATGGCGGCGGCGGCGGAGAGGTGCGCGAGGTGCCGGCCGAGGTGGTGGGGTTTCGCGACGGGGCCTGCCTGTTCATGCCCTACGGCGACCTGCGCGGCATCGCGCCGGGAACGCTTATCCGCAACACCAGCACGCCGCCGCTTTTCCCGGTGGGCCGGCGCTATCTCGGCCGGGTCATCGACGCCTTCGGCACCCCCATCGACGACGGCGAACCCATATTCCCCGCGCGGTTCAATCCCATCTTCGCTCCCGCGCCCATGCCCATGGACCGCCCGCGCATAAACGAGCCCATGGATGTGGGCGTGCGGGCCATAAACGGGCTTCTCACCCTCGGCAAGGGCCAGCGCGTGGGCATCATGGCCGGCTCCGGCGTCGGAAAATCGACGCTTATGGGCATGATCGCCCGCAACACCAAGGCCGACATCAACGTCATCGGGCTGGTGGGCGAACGCGGCCGGGAACTGCGGGAATTTATCGAAAAAGACCTTGGGCCCGAGGGCATGGCCCGCTCGGTGGTGGTGGTGGCCACCTCGGACCAGAGTCCGCTTATTCGCATGCGCGCCGCCTACGCGGCCACGGCCATGGCTGAATTTTTCAGGGACCAGGGAAACGACGTCATCCTCATGATGGATTCCGTCACCCGTTTCGCCATGGCCGGCCGGGAAGTGGGCCTGGCCGCCGGCGAGCCGCCGACCACGCGCGGCTACACGCCCTCGGTGTTCGCCCAGCTGCCCAAGCTCCTGGAGCGGGCCGGCAAGAACGGCAAGGGCAGCATTACCGGCATTTATACCGTGCTCGTGGACGGCGACGACTTCAACGAACCCATCGCCGACGCCGTGCGCTCCATCCTCGACGGCCACATCGTGCTGACGCGCGACCTGGCCGACCAGGGGCATTTCCCGGCCATCGACGTGCTCAAGTCCATCAGCCGTCTGCGCTCGGACGTGACGCCCAAGGAGGCGCTGACCGCCGGCCGGGAGATGATCCGACTGCTCGCCACCTACCGGCGGGTGGAGGACATGGTCAATATCGGGGCCTACGCCCGGGGGGCCAACCCCGAAATCGACCGGGCCATCGACATGATCGGCCCCATCAACGGCTTCTTGCGCCAGGCCGTGGACGAAAGTCAGACGCTTGACGAGAGCTTTCAGGCCATCCTGGCGCTCATGAAATAATAGGCCCCGGGCGCACGCTTAGCTCGTCTTGCCGTTCGATCCGGAGACCGCCGAAATCTTGGCTTCGATGCGCTCGAGCAACAGGTTCTGGCGTTCCATGAGCTCCATGGCCCGGTTGATCTTCCAGTACCAGCACACGATTTCCCGACAGACCAGGAAGATGAGCGCCAAAATGGCCAGGGTGATCAGAAACGAGATCAACCCGCCGCCGTACGTGCCGTATTCGTAGAATCCGTGCATTTTTTTCTCCTTTGAGGGTGAGAGCCGGGGGGAAACCTTTCTGAAGAAAGGTTTCCCCCCGGACCCCCTTTCCAAAGA